>QIHU01000074.1 GCA_003231035.1 Acidobacteriota bacterium | reverse complement strand
CGCAACCGGTATCGCGACCGCCCCGCTCGCCGCTAACGAGATCGAGTTCCAAGCGCTGCGCACCAGCCGCCGTCGCGCTCACCGCCGCCACCGCCTCCGCCGCCAGCGGCGCCCGGCCTAGCCCCGTGTGCAAGACCACGCCGGTGGCGTTGATCACTGACCGGTAGTAGGGCTCGGCACGCCTCGCCAGCCTTTCGCCAATCGCCCGCGCAATCTCCCCTACTTCGACCTCCCTAGCACTCAGCCTGCCGACCTGGCCAGCCGCGCGCAGCTCTTGTAAGTGCGCCCGTATCACCCTGACCACCTCGGGCCGCGGGTGCCGTTCCAAGGTCGATGCCAACGGGGCCCCGGCAAGAAGTTCATCCACCGCCGGGATACGGCGCAACAGCTGGAGTGCGGAGCGCTCGCCGGGGAGCGCCGGGTCGCGGGAAACTTTGGGAGGTTGGTTCCGGTTCATGGTTGGGGGAATCCTACTCCACACCCGCGGCACGGGTAGCACTCTCATCTACGAGCTTGCGCAAACGGACCCTCCCTCCCGGCCACTTCGGCGCTGATCAAGCATATCCAGCAAGGACAGTGTGTCTTGTTCGCCGTCGGCGAGGAGATTGAGCGGCAGTTTCACCGGCAACCTGTCGGGCAGGTGAGACACCGAGGCTGAGCCTACCGATTTCAGCGGCACGCCGTCACGACACAATGCATGAGCAAACAACCAACTAATCGCGCCCTCGACGAACTAGTACAATGCCGACGACTGCAACTCCTCGCACATGGCTCAGTTGATCGGAAACCACCCCCATGGGGAACATGGTGCCTATCCAAGAGAGCCGCGGAGGGTGCTGATACGGAGTGCTGGCGGCGAGAAAGAGCGCGCAAATCCTACGAGTACCGACATTCTTGGATTCTCCCTCAACCTTTCTTGATCCTTCGGGTTCATAGGGGTAGGGAAAGCAAGTGGACAAAGAAATCGCATCAGCACGCCCCCCTGAGTACCTGCGTCTCCAACTGGAAATCAAGCCGTTGACCGGATCTCCGACGCCGCTCAAGACACCGGTCATTCGGCGGGTTCTCGGGCGCGCGTTGGTGGAGGCGTACTGCCCAGCCGGTGAACCGATTTGCCAGTCAAACCCCAATGGAAGTGGAAGACCACCAGCTCCTGGGGACCTATGTTCCTTGGCCGCGCACTGCCCGTATGGACTCCTCTTCGCTGCTAGCCGTACTACTCGCCCTCCTTTCTCAATCTTCTTAGGCTCGTCATCCGAGAGCACAGAACAACGCGTCCTAGAGATAACTCTACTTGGGCCGAGTTGGCGCTGCTACCCATGGGTGGTGCGAGGGCTGGAGCAGGCGCTACTACGCGGAGTAGGCCGAACTCGGGCGCAATGGGAGGTAAGAGCGGTGTTCCGGAGCCAGCGCGATGGCTGTCGGGAGCATCTTGTGGTTGGTGGTGCCACCGCGCTGCCGCTCGATCTGAGGCCAGATTTCTTGCCGGTTCCGTCACTAGAAGCCTTGGTTGACACCCCCGTGCTCTCACCGCGGCAGCCGATTCAGATCAATCTCCTGAGTCCGACCCGTTTGCTCGACGGCAAGCGGCTCCTCGCGGACGGCAAACCGATCGCCTTCGCACTCCTAGTCGCGCGCACCTTGGATCGGTATTTCGGCATCTTCCATTCGCGGGGAGAGGCGATCGAAATGCGGCGTGATCTCGAAGATCTGGAGTCCGCGGCGCGGCGGGTGCCGCTTGTCGACGACAGCACCAAGCGGCACCGGCTGAACGACTACTCAACGCGTTCCAGACGAGAGATTCGGCTAGACGGTCGTAAGGGCACTCTGACCTACGGCCCCAAAGCCACTCCCTTCTTGCCCGTTCTACGCCTGGCCGAGATTCTCCATATCGGCAAAAACCCTAGTTCGGGCTGCGGCCGGGTGCAGGTCCGAGTTGGGGGGCAGTGAGGGCGAGATTCTGCTACGCCCAGCTTCCTATTACTAGAGAGGTATCCGTCTTTGGCTAGTCACAACTCAAAGATCGTCTGGTCTCTTGGACTCGTACCAGTGCAGGTTTGGATCGCCGAGGCTCGGCGATCGCGCGACTTGCTGGCCGGGTCGACGATTCTCTCTTGGCTGATGGCGCGAATGTTGCGTTGCCTCGGTAAACACGGAGCCATAGTCGAGCTACCAGCGATGCCGTCTGCCCTTCTCGACGTCTACCAAAACGGTCTGGGGCAGATCCTCTCGCAAGAGAGGCTGACGTATGGCATTCCAAACTGTGCGAGTGGCACTATCCCCTCGACACTCCCGACCGCGGAGAAGTTGTTTCGGCGCATGGAGGCGGAACTGGCGAAGGCTTGGACCGATCTTACGAAGGAGACGGCTGACTCCGCGCGGAAGTCGGCGAAGGAGCTGTGGACTTTAGTCGAGCCGTCGGTGATCGCGGCAGAGTGCCCATTCCAAGTTGTCTGGTGTCTGGTTCCCGATTCTGCTGGAGATCTAGCCAGCGTGGACAGCCTGTACGACGCCGCGAAGCGCTCACGCCGCATCGCTGAACACCACGGATTCCGAGTTCCCAAGTGTACTCAGTGCGGCCGACGCGAAGCAGCCGGCGGTTCGAATCTAGCGCGGTGGCGACAGTTTCGATCCGAGCTAGAAGAACTCCCGGAGATCAAACTAGGTCTCCGCATCGCCGCGGCGGAAACCCTGTGTGGGGTCTGCACGCTCAAGCGCTTCGCGGGCTACCTCGCTCCGATCGCTTTCCCCTCCACCAGTGCCATCGCAGCTCGCGACTGGCTCTACTTGATCGAGTCCTTCTCTGATCTCAGGGGTTTGCTCGAAGAGCTTGAGTCCTCCATTGGCCAGGTGCCAGGTTTTGACTCGGACTGGGCAGATCGCGCACCACTACTGTTTCCCCGGTCTTTGCTTGCCGAGTCGCATCGAGCCCGGCAACTAAAGGACGCTCAAAAGACCGCCGCACTTGAGGCCGTGGAGGGCGCCCAAAAGCGACTAGTCCAGGGTATCGATGCGACCAACTCAAGAAGTCTACAACCGGCGATACCGGTTGCCCCTCCAAACTACGCCGCCGTCATCAGCTTTGACGGGGACAACATGGCGCGATGCGTTCGCGAGCGCAGAGAAGATCTCCCCAAGAAGATCGTCAGCTTCCAACGCGCCTTGGCCGAACGCGTCGACCGGCAGAGTGAGCCCGGGGCTATCGATGCGCTGGCCGGGGCCCAGCCCTTCTACCTGGGCGGAGACGAGGGCGTGTTGCTAGCTCCAGCGGGAGCAGCGTTGGAATTGGCGGCGGAACTCAGGCAACTTTGGGTGGAGACTGTGGGATCGGCTGGCGGTGAAGGAGCTACGTTGTCGGTCGGCGTCTCGATCTTCGACCGCGAACGACCACTCGGCCCGGCCCTGGCCACGGCTCACCAAGCCCTGCGCAGCGCGAAGGAGCTGCCGGGGAAAAACGGACTTGGGGTGACGGTCTCCGCTGCCTCCGGGAGCCGGTGGACTGCTGTCCAGTCGTTTCAGGGTGGATGGAATTCCGCGCGGGAGGCAGCACTTGCGATTCGCTCAGGGAGGCTCGCCAGGGGATGGACCCACGATGTGGAGACATTCCTTCGTACTTTGCCCGAGGAGCTGTGGAAGTCAGAACCCGGCTTTGTACAGGCCGTTCGTGAGGAGATCAAGCGATTGACCTACCGCAGAACCGTGGTCCCGTCCAATCGAAGCGGTCAGGAAGAAAGGGCGGAGATTTGGCGGCGAATCGGCGGCGACGATGAGCAGCCAAAACTGATGACGCCCGAAGCGGGACGAGCCTTGGCCGACCAACTCCATGTAGTGGCTTTTCTTGGTCGTCTGAACTCTGCTTCACGGTCCCAGGAGGTGAGCGATGTCAGCTAAAGCTACGCACCCTGTGACCAGCGTGCGCATTGAGCCGCTGGAACCCCTACTGTTCGGGGACAACCGCCCCGCCCGCCCGGGGCTCGATCCGTTGCAGTTGGATCAGGATCCAGTGCCCCTGACAGTTCACGGGGCAATTGGACGGCTACTGGCGGGCAAGCCAGGCTCATCCTGGCCCGATTCGCTCCTCGGCCCATGGCGAGAGGACATTCTCGCTCCAGTCGAGAAGGGAGCGCCCATAGCCGAACTCCTTGGCTGGTGCCACGAAGATAAAGAGGAGCGTCTGCTCTTTCCAAGCCCTGCGAGCCTTCGGTGTCGTCTTTCGTGGCGCGGCAAGGTACGGGCGCTCGAGCCATTGACCCCAGTGGCGGTCAATGAAGCCATAACGTCGGCCGACAGTCCCTACCTGGCCCTGGCGGAACCCGAGGAGAACGAGTACAAGGGGCCGGTCTGGCTCAGCGAAGAAGCGCTCACCGAGACCCTTATGGGTCGCACGCCAGAGTACGGCCTCTTTCCAGAGGAGGAGCTGTTCCGGCGAGAACCTCGGCCCGGGATCGCCATCGACAACGATTTGGGTACTGTTCTCGAAGGGTACTTCTTCACTAGGCCCTATCGGCGCTTCCCGCCGGGCGAGCTGGATCCGAGTCGCCGGTACAAGCCGGGATTTCGTGCCTGGTTTCAAACTCTAGAGCCGTTGGTACCGCCAAGGAATGCAACAACTATTGGTTTTCTAGGAGGCGACCGTCGCCGCTCCCGATTCTCCTTCCCCGAGACGTTCACTGGCCGTACGGATGTATTGGCCGCCATGCGAACACGCATCGAGCGGGCTGCACCCGACAGTCGCGGATTCTGTCTCTACCTGCTGACCCCAGCTATAGCTCTGGGCAAGGAGAGTTTCGAGTTCCCAAACCTCGGACGGCCTCTGGTCAGCGTGGTGAGCAAGCCTCGGTACTCCAGTGGCTGGGATGTTGAAGGTTGCAGCCCGCGATCGCTCATGGCCCTAATACCGGAAGGGTCGATCTTCTTCTTTGAGTGGCCGAGAAATGAGGATCGGATAGAGCTGTTGCGTGGTCGGTGGCTCGCTCCCCTGCAAGAGGTCGGGGCGGCAGCCGGCTTTGGACGAACTCTAGTGGGGGTCTGGTGAAGCACTCATTGTCAAGTGACTTGTACATTCCTGCTGGAGAGTCTTTGCTGCGCCTTTCCACGATGAGTCCGGCTAACTTTGGTGATGCCGGCGGTACCGCCACGGTGGATCGCCCTGTCGCTCTCGACAGCTGGGATGGTCTTCCGTACCTACCCGCCTCGTCACTCAAGGGCGTACTTGCTGGACGGTTTGGCAACCTTGGCCGGAAGGGTGAGCCGCTCGATCCACGGCGAGCAGCTCTCTTTGGTAAACCCGACATGGCCCAATCAGCTGGGCGCGTGGGATCACTGGTCTTCGGAGATGGCGAGCTGCTCGCATTCCCGCTACGCTTGCGAACCGGGACACGCGCGACAGTGATCGTGGGTAACACGCTGTTTCAGCTCTTATTGGCTGGGTTTCTCAAACTTCCCGGTTTGCGTTCCGGTGCTCGCCCTGACTCCTACCAAGGGGCCATGCCATCGAGTGTGCTGCCAGCCTCTGGGGCTTGGTTCGATTTCGGTCTGTCCCCAGCCGCGCTCTCGACCCTGGTCAGCAGTTGGTCTGGGAGCGAGGAAGTTCTCGTGGCTGCTCCGCAACTCGCGCGAGCTCTTTGGCAAGCGGCGGTGGAAGAGAGGACGCAGACAGCTGTCGGGGACGACCAGACTGTCGTCCTGGGGAGCCTGCGTACCGTTGAGTTGATCCCTCAGGGAACCATCTTCGTTTCCATGGTCTCGAATTTTGAAAAATCGCAGGCCAAACTCGGCCCAGCGAGGCCGCTGCAAGTGGGTGCTTGGGAGTCCACCGGCTGCGGCTTCCTCGAACCCCATATCTGGACACCGCCGCAGCTCGCGGCCCAGGAAAACCCGAATACGCGGCCTGCTCCGGGCCGTCTTGCGCGGCCTAGCCACGAGATCATGCTCAGTGCCTACAAGGCGGTGGCCGAGCTGCGGAAACGGTCTTCAGTAGTTCGCCATGCTCGTTCGGCTCTACTAGACCTTGGCCCTCGATTGCGGACTCGAGGTGCGACCCAAACGCTCGCATTTTGCCTTGCGAAGACGGTGGGAAATCGACCGGTGGATCGGGAGAGCCCTGAACATACCGCCTATCGTTGGCTTCTTCGTGAACTGTTAGGGCTCGCCGCGAATACTCCCTTCGACGAACTGCGCCAAGGGGTGGTGAAGGTCATCTCTGGCACAGAGCCTCCACCGGCGGAGTTGGAGGAGAGCTGGCTATGGTTGCGCCGCTATGCCGAGACCATGTTTGGAGAGGGAGAAGTGGCTTGAACATCCTGGCGATTACCGTTGGCACCTCCCTCTTTACCTCCGCATCTTGGCGACCGGAGGGTCCCTTTGCCCTCATTGACGGGTACCGCGGATGGACGACCGACTTGCTCAAAGAACCCAGCGCGCGATCGTCCTCCGGTCGCCGCACCCGCGATGGGATCGAAGCGCGGTTGAACCAGCGAGCCACCGGTGACCCAGGTTACTTCGTAAGCGACCTGAGAGCGGCACAGCGATACAGCGCCGAGGTCTCGACCCTCTTGAGTTGGAAAGAAAGAGAAGGGGAGCGCGAACTCAGGGACTTCATCAACGATCGCTATGGTCGGACAGACCTAGTATGTCCGTTTCACCCGGACGACCCCGCGCGCATCGCGGCTGACCATTTGCTGACCGTGTTTCGAGAAAGGCTCGGGCTAGAGTCGGTGGAGATACGAGATGTCATAACCGGCCGCTCGCTCGTCGATCGTGTACGACAGTTCCAGACCTATCTTCAAGAGCTGCCTCCCAAGGCCACAGTCGATCTTGTGGTGACAGGGGGCTACAAAGTTTACGCGATGTTCGCCTCGGGCTTCGCTGCATCGCCAGCGCGGCGGGATCGATGGCGAGTGATCTATCAACATGAAGATCATGATCGCGAGTTGGTGGTTCAAGGAGCTAGAGAAGGGGAAGTTCGGCTCTTCGTGGGAAATGAATCACTAGCCATCGTAGAGGCCGAAGACATGACAAGAGACCGATGATGTCCGACCCTACGACTGCACCGACGGCACCGGAACCAGCGGACGAGGCCTTTGCGGCGCTTGCGACCCACGAACTCGAGGAGTTCTTGCTTGCGTTGGAAGAGGGACCCTCAGCCTTCAGGGAGAGCATCAGAAGAAAATGGCCTACAAGTTCAGTCTTCACGATGAGCTACGGCCTACTCAAGTTCCTGAGTGACGAGCGCCGCAGCCAGTTACATTGGGCAGCGTTGAGCGAGCGGGCAAAACTGAGCCTCACCAGCTCCGAAATAGTGCTGAGACTCTGGAAACTCTTCGAAGGAGAAGAGGGGCACGCCTATCTGACTGAGAACCACCGTTCATCCTGGTACCACCGGAGTCTGCTGTTTGAGTGGTTCCTGGGCCGCTACGATCTTGGCGGTGGGCGGAGGATTCTGCTTGAGCGTGACAGCTTCTTGATCCGCAACGTTCACTTTCTTCTGTTCGCGACGATGGTTGTGGTCGCGCTGTTACACCTGCGGAGCCCCATTCTGTCAGCTCCCATTGCCGACGGGCATCAACCTTGGACTCCTCTTCTCGTGTTAGTGATCTACCTGGTGGCCCTGCTTGTCCAGGTCTTATCGTTCCACCGAAAATCGCCGACCCGCATGGAGCGTTGGGTCCTCTCAGCCCAGTCGCTGGTTCCGCGGTTGGCCGCCGCCAGCTTCGCCGGTGTCGTGGTGCTCGCTTCGAGTGAGGAGTTGCTCGGCTTCGTCCTCCGAGGAGCTTCGGTCTATCGCCTCGCGGTGCTGCTCAGCGCTTCATTCGTCTACCTGCTCCTCGAGATCGCACGCCGGACACATCCACTGCCGGGTCCCAACCACTTACTCAGACTCGGCTGCGATGTCTTCTTCACCGCCCTGGCCCACAGCCTCGCAATTACCGTTTGCATTGAGCGAGCGCTGCGATCGATCCTAGGACAACCGGGCAGGATGCAACTAGATCAACTTGCCAACGTTGCCGCGTTTCTTCTCGTTATTGGGCTCATCGTCAATCTGATCTGGGCTGACGAGCCTGTTACCAAGCCACTCTGAGGAGAGTTCATGTCTGATCCTCGATACGTTTTTCAACAAGTCACCTACGAGGCCATAACGCCGATCCACGTGGGTTCTGGACAAGATGTCGGAATCGTCGATCTGCCGGTGGTACGTGAGCGCACTACCGATCACCCTTTCTTACCAGGATCTGGAATCCGGGGTGCGATTCGTAGCCGCTGTGAGAGGGAATCTGGAGACCTTGTGCTCCGGCTATTCGGCACCGAAGGCGAGGGCGAGCCGGCGGCTGGGTGTGCGGTGGTCCTCGATGCCCACCTCGTGCTCTTTCCCGTTCGCTCGAGTCCCGGTGTGTTTCGCTGGATCACCTCTCCCTTCGTGCTTCGCCGTTGGAAGGCGCTTCGCCAGTACTTCCTCGAAGGGAGCGATTCCGTTGCCGTGCCAAGCGAAGAACCTGACGACGGCATCTATTCAGCCGCAAGTGGAGAGAGCCTCTTTCTGGAGGAATACCCGTTCAAGCGATCCGAGTCCATCGACTGGACTTGGACCGAGGGGCTCCTCGGTGTCGCCGCGAATCAGGTCGTGCTGCTGAGTGACGCGGACTTCCTGCACTTCGTTCGCCATGCGACACTGGTACGGCAGCGCAACCGGCTGACGACTGCTAAGACGGTTCTCAAGGGCCACCTATTTTCGGTGGAAGCGGTCCCCGCGGAGACACGGTTTGTGGGGTTTGTAGGTGCAACTGGCGAGCGCACGGAACCGGCGGAGGGCGAGCGGCTCTCGCCCGTCGAGGCGTCGGGGAAGATCCAGGAGTTGCTGGTCGGTTCGCCCACCGGATCGGTAGCCCATCTCACACTAGGAGGCGACGAGTCGGTCGGCATGGGGGTGACGAGGATGTGCTGGGATGGAGAGGCTGAGGCGAGCGAGGGTGGGATGACATGAAGACACTCGATCAGCTTCGCGCCGCGAGGGCTTACGCGACGATGGCAGCCGCTGACGAAGACACCCTGAGTAGGGCACGAGCCTTGCCAGCGATGCTTCACCTCAACGGTCTACTTGCAGTCTGGGCCTTCTTTCTAGCGAAGAGCCTGCAACAGCCACCTCTGCTGGGTGAACTCCTCGCTCACTTCCGAGCGTTCGATCCTCTGCAACCAATTCCCACTGAGGCGACGCCATACGCCACCTTTCTCGCTTGGGTCGGTACGGCCAAAGCGCCTGGTCTTGAAGCCAAGCAGCTTCGAGATCTGACAGCCGAGGCTGTTGTTTTCTCCGGCTGGCTGAAGCGGGCGGCCGAGGCCCGAGTTCCTAGCGAAGCCTCTCCAGGAGATCGAGAGGGGCGGCATGGCTAGCTACACGTTCCTAGGAGGTCGGCTACCCGCCGATGTTTCCCCAACCCTGCTCTTCCTGAAGGGGCAAGCGTACGATTCGTTCAGGCAAGAGCCATTCAACACGGATGAGCCTTTCGACACCAAATCCAGTCGGCCATCCTTTCTGGAGACAGTTGCCGACGAGGTGCAATCGGTCAATCGAGACCACTACGCAGCGCGACACCAGCGTTTCGCCGAGGCGTGTAAGTCCTTGGGCGCTGAACCGCCGGTGGTTCTCAAGACTCACTGGCGCCTGGTCTCAGGTTGGGCTACCAATCCCACCCTCGAGATTGGCATGACCCTTGACCCGCTACTGGGATTCCCCTTCGTCCCGGGCTCCGCCGTGAAGGGGCTACTGCACCACCATGCGGAGATGAAGCTGGTGCAAGATCCTGGTTCCGTGCCGAAACCTGAGTGCGACACCCTGCCAGAGCAACCGCCGGAGGAGCTGGAGAAGGGGATAGAGCGTGCGCTACTGATCCGCGGCCTCTTTGGCTCCCTGTCCGCGCGCCGAGAGAAAGAAAGCGACCAACCGGAGGCTCCCCATGATCGTCTCCGTGCGTGGCTTGCTCTGGCAAAGGGCGCCAAAGAAGAGCCCGGTGAGCTACCGACCTCCTGGCATCAGCCGATCGAGGATCTAGAACTTCTGTGCGATGGTCCCGCGACCGGTGGACTGGTGACCTGCTTCGACGCTGTACCGGCGCCAAACGTTTTCGTTGGTGCTAGTCCCCGTTTGCTGGAAATGGACGTCCTAACGCCTCACCTGGAGAATGGCCCTCGGCCTCTCCTATTCCTCGCCGTGAGGGCGGAGGCTCCATTCGAACTGCGCTTTCGTCTCGATGGATTACCGACCATGGACGGAGATCCGGCCGATGAAGCCGATAAAGCCGATGAAGAGGAGAAGTTGCGCCGACGTGTCTTTTGCGGCACACCAAGAAAGGAGCTGGTCGCGAAGATCCACGCTTGGCTCAAGGAAGCACTCGAAGAGCGCGGATCGGGTGCCAAGACTTCCGCTGGGTATGGCTACATGGTGCCGCTTAGCCAGAAATTGGGACCGCCCGAGTCCAGCGAACAGAAAGTCGTGATCCCGCCGAAGAACGGTGACAAGGGCAACGGTAAGAAGAACTTGCCTAGCGCTAAGAAGAGTGCTGCTGGGTTGCTGCCAGAAGGGCTGGATCCAGGAAGGCTGGCCGACCGACTCGATCAATTGATCGGCAACAAGCTCGATAGTGAAACCCACAAGGAGGTCGCGCTTCGTGTTGAGGAGATCTACTCCGCTGTCCTTGCCAAGTGGCGCAACAAGAAGAAGCCCACGATTATTGCGCGGCTCCAAGCCTTCGGGCTGGATCGACCGGCCGAGGACGAGGAGGCAAACGAATGATCCATGATTTGGTGGTCAAACTCGTCAGCCCGCTGATCCTGGGTGGAGCCAAAGGAGGCAAGTGTGACAGTCCGCTCACCCTGCGACCGCCGTCCCTGCGCGGGCAACTCCGTTTCTGGAGTCGCGCGCTGGGTGGCGAAGGCTTGCAGGATCGTCTCTGGGGTACCACGCAAACGGGCCAGCGAGTACGTATTCTCGGTACGCATCCTCTGGGTAGGACGGGCGAGGCATGTCTCTTCCCGCACAAACCGGAGGCACTAGGCGTTACCGAGATGGTTCCGCCAGGTGAACGGGTACACATGCGTTTCGCTCTGCCGAGTGCCGAGTTGCTGCCAGAACTGCAAGCGGTCGTCTGGACCTGGCTGCACCTGGGGACTATTGGCCGGCGGAGCCGACGGGGATACGGGGCCTTCACCTGGGAAACGCGACCCGGCGACCTACTCGATGGCTTCCTGGATGACGGTTTCAACCCTAAAGTCGCATTCGCCGGCCCGAGCGAACTAGCGAGCTACCTTGAGCGAGGGCTGCGGGCGGCCTTCTCGACACTCTCCATCGTGGCTGGCGACCACCGGGCGAGCAGAGCGATCGACGACGACTTCCGACTCGCTTCACTGGATCAGGTATTCATCGGGCGGCACCTCACTGAGTTCCCACTAGGGCCCGGATTGAAGCGCCATGACCACGAGAACTTCCACTATCGATGGAATGTTCGCACAGGAGGCCAGGCCCGAAGTGATACGGATTCTAGGACGGCTCTGGAGAGCTTGCTGCACGGTTTGAACTGGAAGTACCGCGGCGCGGCACCCGAGAATCTGCAACTCGGCAAGTCCAGTTCCAAACCCGCGTCGCCAATGATGTGGCGACTCTATCCGTGCACCCAAGGAGGTCACCTGCCGATTATGGTCTGGTCCCCCGTCAGCTTTGCGAACGATCGGTATCCGCAGCTTCAATTGGATCATGCCGAGGATCTTTGTCAGTACCTCGAAGACGATCTAGGTTTCAGCGAGTCAATAGCAGGAAACCATCTGACAGAGAAACCGAGAGAATGACCGTCTCGTTGCTCAACCCTTGCAACTTGCAGGAGGTCCCGGCCCTGACGCAACCAAATTCCGAGCTGGTTAGTGTCTACTTCGATCCCAGCGGAACCACTTCACGAGAGGGGGCTGGCGAGAGTGCCGAGACTTCCAAGTACATGCTGGCAACACTCGTGAATTTCTCTCAGATCCTACCCACTTCCTCCGCGCCACGCCGGCCAGCCAGCCCTGGCATTGCTCGCTCCAGCTTCCGGGCCTCTTGTCCAACCTGGCGAGCTACACGGGCCGCCACCCGAGCGCGAGGTTCATCATCGAGCGTCAAGTGGCTCAGTTGGGTGGATCGGCCAACGTCTCCCAGGAAACTCTCCGAAAAGCGCAGATCCAGCGCCGCCCCACTGAGGTCCCGGGCGATCCAACTGCGAGCGCTGCGCCCGAAGGAGAACTGGTCCTCGATCGCCCAGTTATACACCGTCTCGCCTACCCGGCGAAAAGCTGCCGCGCACTCCGGGTGCAGAAGGCTCAAGAAGGTCTCGCGGAAAACGGCGACGCGCTCCCAGTCCGGGATTCGGTCGGCGCTATTGAACTTGGCATCTTCCCCATCATTGCAGCCCATATCACTCCTTCCGGCTGGCGATTCGCCAGGCCACGGTAGCGCGGCGGTTTATCCGCCGGTGCGCATTGAGAGTGTAGGCAGAAAGGCGCCAACCCGGTCAAGCCGCAGTGCGAAAGAAGGCGAGTTTCGGCCCTCCCCCCTCCAAGACACAAGACCTAAGTTACTGCAAATGCAGTACTTACTCCACCTTCGAGGGCATACATCCACTCTTTGGCGTCCAATCCGCATAGTGGCGAAACAAGCCCAAAAGCACCCAACACTATGGGGGTCGTCCGAGAACCTCTAACTTCCATGTTTTCAACGGCTTACGTGAAATCAGACCAAGAACGGCTCCCTTCCGGTGTACGCGCGAGAGGTCCTCCGCGGCAGCACTATGCGGTTGCCCTAGCTAAGTCCTTTGGATTCTATGGGTTACAATGGCCGCTGTGGAGATCTCCGCTACACCCCGAGGGGAATTGCGACAGGCCAATCTAAAGAATCCTGGGATATTTAGAAACCTTCTGTGGAGATCTCCGCTACACCCCGAGGGGAATTGCGACATCCAAAGCCTTCCGACCTCAAAGGGCCAACGGCGTCTGTGGAGATCTCCGCTACACCCCGAGGGGAATTGCGACACGTTGCCTTCCTCGTCGAGACACGCAGCCTCAACGAGAAGTGGAGATCTCCGCTACACCCCGAGGGGAATTGCGACATGTTTTGTTGCATCGAGCCATGTGTCGATACTCTCTTTAGTGGAGATCTCCGCTACACCCCGAGGGGAATTGCGACTGCTTGGGGTAGCTTACAAGCCAATGAATCCCACCAATGTGGAGATCTCCGCTACACCCCGAGGGGAATTGCGACATGACGGCGGTAGTGGCGTTCAAGGCGACGAGTGGAGATCTCCGCTACACCCCGAGGGGAATTGCGACTCTTCGAGAAGCTTGGCAAAGAGCGTGACGACGCCGGTGAGTGGAGATCTCCGCTACACCCCGAGGGGAATTGCGACATAATTCCCCGTAATCTAGGGTCGCGAGGCATGTTCTGAGTGGAGATCTCCGCTACACCCCGAGGGGAATTGCGACAAGTCAGTGATCTGCTCGGCCCCTACGGAAGGAGCCAGCAGTGGAGATCTCCGCTACACCCCGAGGGGAATTGCGACTCTTCGTACCAATCGGCTGACCCAAAGGTAATCACCTCAGGTGGAGATCTCCGCTACACCCCGAGGGGAATTGCGACAGTCCTCTACCTCCTGGAAGAAACAGAATCATAGTCGCGTGGAGATCTCCGCTACACCCCGAGGGGAATTGCGACAATCGTACGGAATCTCGATTACTCCAACATTGCGCATTCGTGGAGATCTCCGCTACACCCCGAGGGGAATTGCGACTTTACACAAGCCTGATTTATTGGTTCCAAGGCCTCTACCGTGGAGATCTCCGCTACACCCCGAGGGGAATTGCGACTAAGAAAGTTGTCAATTGCCGTTGGAAAAGGCTCAATCGTGGAGATCTCCGCTACACCCCGAGGGGAATTGCGACACGAAGCCGCTGGGGCGTTGGCGTTCACTCATTTCGATTCGTGGAGATCTCCGCTACACCCCGAGGGGAATTGCGACCCGTAGAAGCGCTTCTCCCACGCGGCACGAATCGACTCGTGGAGATCTCCGCTACACCCAGAGGGGAATTGCGATCTGAGATAGGTCAAGGCCTGGTTGGAGATCGCAAGCCCGGTGGAGATCTGTGTCCTACTCGAAGTTCTTGGGACCTGGGATACCGTTAGAGAACCAGGAATCCCCAAGAGCGAAGAGTGAGGGGGAGAGAGATCCGCGCTACGAGGTAGCCGTCGCTTAGTGCCGGCACACTCTCCTTGCACGGTGGTACCCTCTATCCACGAGCTTGCGCAAATGAGTCCTTCCACTCCCAAACCGCCCCCGGCCCTCGTCAAGCACATCCAGCAGGGCCGTTGTCGATGCAGGCCGGCCTGCCGAGTTGGACCGGCCTCTTGCGCGCCTTGGTGGCGGCGGTCGAGGAGCAATCGCCCGGGGCCGGCGGGGAAGAGATCGAGCGCTTGTTCAAGAAGAACCAACTGCTGGCGATCGCCGACTTCTGCAAAAAAGAGCTGGGCGAAGGGGCCTACTGGCAAGCGCTGGCGGCGCAAGCCCGCGGGGCTAGTGAAGAACTTTCAGAAGCTCATCGACTGGTTGCTCAGACCCCCTTCTCGGCCGTGGTCACCACCAACTACGACCACCTGCTGCGCCGCGCCTACTCGGCCAACGGCGGCGTGCCGAGCATCCCGACCCACCTCGACACCAACATCCTCGCCCAGCGCCTCTTCGACGGCCGTTTCTTCATCCTTAAGGCCCATGGGGACATCGACCACCCCAACTCGATCGTGCTTACCCGCAAAGACTTCCAGCAGATCATCCACTCCAACCCGGCCTTCCAGGCTGCATTCTCGGCGCTGCTGCTGACCAAGGTGATCCTTTTCGTCGGCTACTCTTTCAACGATCCCGATTTCCAACTCCTGCTCGAGCGCTCGCTGAGCCTCTTCTCAGGCCACACGCCCAATCGCTACGCCTTGATGAACGACGTCGACGAGATCGAAGCGGGCGTCATGTGGCGCACCGCTGGAATTCGCGTGACCTCGTACAAGCCTTC
>QIHU01000071.1 GCA_003231035.1 Acidobacteriota bacterium | reverse complement strand
GGGGAGAATGGCGAGCCCGGCAGCGAGCTGGCACGTCTGCCGTTGCGGACCAGCGCAATCCCCACGACTCCTCCGGGTGCCTTCTTCACCTACGAGGTGGGCTCAACCGGGCTGGTCGCCCCTCCCGGCGGCCTTTACGTTGGCGCCGAGTGGGACGCCGCGGCCGAGGTCGGCTTCTTCCTCTGCGCCGACCAGGACGGTCCTTCCACTCAACCGGGCTACTCCGGCGAAGAGGGCCAGTGGCGCGATCTCACCCTCACCCATCCCGACTACAAGGCGCTAGCGGTTCGCGCCGAGCTCGGCGACCCACCGTGCCTTCCCGACGCCGACACCCTCTGCCTACGCGACGGCCGATTTCAGGTGGAGATCAGCTGGGAGACGCCGGCCGGTGCCACCGGAATGGGTCACCCCGTCCAGGAGAGTTCCGAGGACTCAGGAATGTTCTGGTTCTTCAACCAAGAGAACTGGGAATTCTTGGTCAAGATCCTCGATGGTTGCGCGATCAACGACCATTATTGGGTTTTCGCCGCGGCGACGACCCACGTAGGCTATACCCTGACCGTCACCGACACCCAAACCGGCACCGTCAGCCGCCACCAGAACCCAATTGGCTCCCCCGCCCTCGCCCTCACCGACACTCAGGCGCTCTCTACCTGTCCCTAGGATCCCCCTCGCACGAGCCGGCCAAAACCGGCTGAAAAGAAAGATCCAATGCCCTGTAACGAGGACGGCCGAGAGCACTTTCGCAGCTCGACCAAGAACCCTCAAGCCTTTGAAAAAGCAGAACTTACATCGATATTCCACCCTTCGCCCAGCATGGCATTCGACTTGCTGTACCCAACCTGTGCAACCACCGGACGAACGCCCTAACTCGAAGAAGCTCACCTCCACCAAGGTTGGGCGTTCGCCCGGTTTCTCTTCTTCCCTACCCGCCCGCATCCCTAAATATCTTCACATCGGCTTCTTGTCTGACAGAACTCCCATCGCCCAATGGGTAATCATCTAGCCTCAACCGAGAAGAGAACTCGCCAATTTTCCCGGTCTTGGCAGTTTCTTGTCCCGAATTTCCCTCCCCGCATCACTCTTATCGAGAAGGGCTCATTCGTTCTCGACCCATCTTCCATGAATTGGACTATGCCTTAACGCGAAACATCGATGTAGCGTGGCTAACTCAGCCGAGTCATTTTGACCAAGGCCGGGCTCAAGACAGTCAGCGCGAGGATCTTCTTTGTACGAGCAACCCAGACACCCTCGACAAGCCAGTACCGTACCCAAGAGCGACGTCACGGATTTCGGAGCCGATGCTCTGGCGAGTCGCGCCAGCCCACACGCGGTCGAATCCGGGGCCTTGAAAAAGCAGCAGCCTGGCCCGGCTTCGAGCTATGACGGTGCCTTTCGGGCCGCCTACGACCGGCTGGCCGCGGCCGCTGGCCATCTTGAACACTCTCGACTCACCGCCGCATCCCTGCTCGCCGAGCTCTGGGGGAACCCTCGGGCACGCCGCGCCCTGCTCCTCCACAATTCGAGCCGCTTCCGTAGTTGGGGGCTAGCTGAACAGGTTCTGACCCGCGCCAGCGAGACTTGGGGGGAAGAGGCTGACCAGGCCATCGAGCTGGCCGAACTGGCACTCGACATTGTCGACCAGCTCTACGGGCTGCACGGCGCGCCGGTGGTTGACGACCTCGCCGGGCGCGCATGGTCTCACTGGGCAATGGCACATCTGTCCGCCGGCCATCCAAATCGCGCCCAGAGCGGTTTCGAACGCGCCTGGGAGAGGATCGAGGCGGGAACCGGCGACCCCTTCGAGCAAGCGCAGCTCCTAGACCTTCAGGTCGCCCACAGCCTGGCGACCGACAACTTGCCCCTAGCCCTCGAGCAACTCAACCGGATCGAGAGCGCTCTCAGCCGGATCGAAGAGCCCCTGATGACTTGCCGCACGCTCCTGCGCAAGGCAGACCTGCAGCGCCGCGGCGGCAGTCCTGGCAAGGCTCTACGAACTCTGCGACGGGCGGCGAAGACCGTCCAGAGCCTCGATGCCCCAGATCTGCACCTACAGATCCTCCGCGCCGAGATCGCGGCCCTGCATCAAGCACGGCGGCCCCAGGAGGGTTGGGACCTCCTGCCCAATCTCCGCCGCTGGACCCTACATCAAGGCGATTGGCGGGATCTGCTGGAACTTCGCCGGCTGGACGCACTGCTAGCTGAACATCTCGGCTACCGAGCTCGCGCCGAGGCATCCTGGGTCGAGGTCTATCGCCTGTTGCGCGACCAAGAGGGCGGAATTGAAGCCGCCCTCGCCTGTCTCGGTCTAGCCGCCTTCCACCTGCGCCACGATCAAGCGGAAAAGGTCGGCGCACTTGCCGCTCCCCTGCTCGCCCTCCAGCCAGCCGAGCCCGTAGCTGCCCAATTTCGGGTCGCGGTGGCGGCCTTTGTCGCCGCCAGCCAAGAGTGCGCGGTGACGCGGGAGATCGTGCAACAGACCCTCGAGCAGCTCGAGCAGCTAACTCTTGGCTTCGTACCAGCTGGACCCCCAGGCGACGTCGACCACTAACGGCACGGAGAGTTCGGCAACCCCTTCCATCCACCCGCGTACGCTCTCGGCCATCGCGGGGGCCTGCTCGGTGGCCACTTCGAGCACCAGTTCATCGTGGACCGTCAACAGCAGACGGGCCGCCGACCCCGCGGCGCGCAGCCGTTGGTCTACCTCGATCATCGCCAGCTTCATCAGGTCGGCGGCGGTGCCTTGAATGCGCGCGTTGATCGCCATTCGCTTGGCATTCTCGCGCACCGCATAGTTGCGCGACCGGATCTCGGGGAGCCAGCGCACCCGGCCGTAGAGGGTCTCGACCTTCCCCACCTCGGCGGCGCTCTTCTGGGTTTCCTCGATGTAGCGTTGGACGCTGGGATAGCGCTCGAGGTAGGCCTTGATGAAGCGATCCGCCTCTTTGGGGCCAACTCCGAGATTCTTGGCTAGTCCGAAGCCGCTGATGCCGTAGATGATGCCAAAGTTGATCGTCTTGGCGGCGCGACGCTGCTCGGCGGTAACCAGGGGAGCGGCAACCCCGAAGACGGTGGCGGCGGTCGCCTGGTGGATGTCCTCGCCGGCTCGAAAAGCCTCGATCAACGCCTCTTCAGCGGCGATATGGGCCAGGACCCTAAGTTCGATCTGGCTGTAGTCGGCGACCAAGAGAACCTGCCCCGGAGCGGCGACGAAAGCCCGGCGAATCCGCTGTCCCAGCGCGGTTCGCACCGGGATGTTTTGCAAGTTGGGATGGGTCGAGGAGAGCCGCCCGGTGGCGGCGACTGCCTGATTGAACCGAGTGTGAATCCGTCCATCCTCAGCCACTAGGGCGGGGAGCGCGTCGACATAGGTCGATTTCAACTTCGCCAGCTCGCGAAAGCGGAGAATCTGGGCCGGCAGCGGGTAGTCACGGCTGGCTAACTCCTCCAACACCTCGGCTCCAGTGCTGTAGCTCTTGGTCTTGCGCGTTCGTTTGAGGACCGGATAGCCCAGCTTGTCGAAGAGGATGGCCCCTAGCTGCCGCGAACTCTGAATGTTGAAGTTCTCTCCGGCGAGCTCGTAGATCGTCTCTTCGACCGCGGCCAACTCACTTCCCAGTTCCACGGACATGGCTTGGAGGAAGTCCACATCGAGCAAAATACCCGCCTCCTCCATCGCCAGGAGCACCGCCACCAGAGGCTCTTCGAAGTCGCGGTAGACCCGCATCAACTCGCCTTCGTCCTCTTCCAAAGCCGCCACGAGTCGCGGGACCAGGGCCGCGCTCACCGCCAAGCGTTGGGCGGCGAAGGCCAACAGCCTCTCGTCGCCCGGCAGGGGGTCCTGCTTGCGCCCCCAGCCCGCCTCCTTGGCCGCGATCAGCTTGACCCCGAGCCGTTCCAACGCCAGCGCCTCCAACTCATGGCTGTGGGCGGAGCGCAACAGGTAGGAGAGCAGCATCGAATCGAGGATCCGAGCCCGGCACGGAGGCTCACCACCGCACAGGCGAAGCAGCTCCTTGATGTCGTGGCCTATCAGTTGGTGATCAGGGCTCGCCGCGTACCGTGCCAGAGTGCCCACCACCGCCTCTCGCAGCGGCGGCTGTCGCAAGTCGGCGAACCAGCATTCCTCAAGGCTGCTTCCATCTTCAGTGGCCCCATCGGCCAGCCGACCCACGGCGACGCCGAGCGGGCTTTCCTCGCCGATCATCGCCACCACCGCGCGCGGGCCGAGCTGCCGCATCACTGCCTCCCAGCCCTCGGGCTCGCGCACCTCCTCGATCGCGGGAATCTCCAGCTCCTCGTCCCCATCCGACTCCAGTTCGTCGAGAAGGGAGAAAAACTCAAGCTCGGTGAACAGCTCGCGCAGCGCCGCGTCATCCGGCGCGGTCAAGCGCAGACCTTCGGGGTCGAGCTGAAGATCGAGGTCGGTATGGATGGTCACCAAATCCTTCGATAACTCCGCCAACTCGCGATTCTTCAGCAGCGACTCGCGATAGCTCTTGCGCTGCACCTCGCCAGCGCGATCGAGCAACTCCTCCACCGAACCAAACTCGGCAATCAGCTTCTTGGCCCCCTTCTCGCCGACTCCCGGTACTCCGGGCACATTGTCGGAGGCATCCCCCATCAGGCCGAGCACATCGGTGACCTTGTTCGGCGGTACCCCGAAGTCCGCCTCGACCAAAGCCGGGTCATACAACTTGTCGCGGCCGGTGTGCAGCAGGCTCACCCGGGGACCGACCAGCTGCATCAAGTCCTTGTCAGCGCTCACCAGAACCACCTCGAAACCGGCCGCGGCCGCCTGCTTCGCCAAGGTGCCTAAGACATCGTCCGCCTCGTAGTTCTCCATCTCGATGATCGGAATCTGGTAAGCGGCCAGCAGCGAGCGGATCCAGGGTATCTGGGTACGTAGATCGTCCGGCATGGGCGATCGATTGGCTTTGTACTCGGGAAACTTCTCGCTGCGAATCGTCTTGCGCGACACATCCAGCGCCACGCCAAGAAGATCCGGCGTCTCATCGCGCAGGAGCTTGCGTAGCATCTGCAGAAAGCCATAGACGGCGTTGGTCGGCTCGCCTTTCGAGTTCGAGAGGTTACGGATGGCGTAGAAGCCGCGGAAAATATTGGAGTACCCGTCGATCAGAAAAAGGCGTTCAGGCATATTGGAGATTCTACCTTCTCGACCCTCCCGATCCACCAGCCTCTACGCTAAAAAGGGCGAAGCGCCGAAGCACTTCGCCCCAAAATGAAGGAAAAACAGAATCGGTTCCGATTCCAGGCAACTCCAGGTCACCGGATCGGTGTAGTGAGCCTCAGTTGCTCCCAAAAACTCCAGCCGGACCCGACAACGCCGGAACCAGGGCCGCATTCACCAGGGCCGCTTTGCAGCTGATGAGGTTAGGCGAAACCGTCGCACCCAAGCCGCGATCGATCATCGTCTGGGCGCCCACGCCCACGTAGGCCACACTCTTGGATTGGACCAAGCACGGCACTGGCCCCTTAGGAGGCAAGGTCGCGATGTGATCAATCAAAGCACCAGACGCAGAGGCACCGCCGGTGACGATCGCGGGGCTCGCCGACAAAGCGGAGGTAACCTGCTGAATCGTGGTGGTCTTCTCGAGCAACACCTCGAACATCAGATCGAGCGGGGTGTTCTTTACTACGCTCCCCCAAGTTTCGGCCAGGAAGCCGTCAATGTTGGAAGAGACGGTGTTCAAGAACTGCGCCGCGGAAGCCGCGGTGTTGGCGTTGCCATCGAAACTCCAGGCCGGGAAACGATCACCGGTCGTCGGATCGACGAAGTTCACCCACTCGATGCTCTTGATCCCGCCAACCTTCTTGAAGGCACAAGCACAGAAGCCGCCGGGGCTCGTGCTAGAGGCGAAGGTGGTGTAGTTGTGGACGGTGATCCACGCCCGAATCATGCAGTCGGTCGGGTCGTTTAGCGGCACGCAGATCTCGTGGAACACGACTGTGATCGACGGTACTCTCGGCGGGCTGCTGCATGCGTAGGCTGCCGGCACGGCACCAAATAGGGCCACGCCGAGAACGAGAATCAGAACTTTGCAGAGTTGCTGTTTCATAGAGCTCTCCTTGTAATTTGAGTTGGAACGGCTAGCAAAGCTCACCGAAGAGAGCCGACCGAGGCGCCGGCATTCAGAACCGCGGGCTGATTCAGATCAGGAACGATCTGGCCATCGATGTCACAGGCCACCAGCGACGTGGCGTCAATCTCGACTCCGCGCTCGGCCCAAACACTCAAAGCGTCGCCGACATAAGCGGTCATCTTGTCCTGCACCAGGCAGGTGGTGGGCTGCTGCGGCACCACTCCGACATGACCGATGTAGTTACCTTTGGAGTCCGCTTCGCCGGTCACCAAGACCGGACCGCTGTTGTTGAGAGCGCTAGCGATGCCAGCGATTCCAGCATCGCCTTCGAAGATGACCTCGAGCATTAGATCGAGGTTGGTTCCGGTGGGTACGCCCTTGGTAGTCTCCGCGAGGTAGCCCGCGATGTTCCCATTGCCGAGGAACTGAGCAGCGTTGCTAGTGGTCCCGGCATTCGGGTCGAATGTCCAAGACGGATACCGCTTGCCGGTCACCGGGTCGATAAACTTGACCCAGAGAACCGTCTTGATCTTGCCGACCTTCTTCAAAGCACAGGAGCAGAAGGTGTTGGTGGAAGTCCCGAAGGTCGTGTAGTTGTGGTAGGTGATCCAGCCGCGGATCATGCAGTCGGTCGGGTCGTTGATGGGGAAGCACTGTTCGTGGAGCTGAATGGTGACCGGAGGCACGGTTGGCGGTGGCGTCGCACACGCCTGTGCCGCCGGCACACCGATGACCAGCGCTAGAACGAGAGTCACCCACGCGGTAATGATGATTTTTTTCATCAAAGATATCTCCTTAAAAAGGACGACCTCGGTAGGGAGGCCAATCCGAATACTGGTGGTTGCTGAGACAGAGATCCGCCGCGGGCGGCGCGCGGCCGCCAAAGGGGCCATTGCACCAAGTGCTGGCGCAGCTAAGCCGGTGAACAGAGACTGAGATAACAGCCCCCCCGAAGGGAGAAACAGGGGGGCTGCGCCGCGAAATCGCCCCCGATCTCACCCTGACGCCAGGGCGGATTTCAGCCACGCCGCCAGCGAGTACTCGGCAGCCGGGCAAGATCTTAGATCGGGAGTTGACAGTCATAATGTGGTCCTTGCAATCCCAATAGTCACGCTGATGCGCTATTGCCCCTCTCTTGAGGATTTTTTCTTGGAGTCCCGCTCCCCCTCCCCGGCTGCACTCAAGGAATGGACTGGGTCCGCTCCACTTCGCCATCGAGAGTCTGGTAATCTTGGAGGTGGAAACTGGATCCAGTCTTGACGGCACGCCAAGGGCCCAAGGGCGGGCTTCGGAGTTTGTAGTGGGTCGTATTGTGGGTAGCAGGCAGTCAGCGACGGTTCCGCTTGGAACCGCGGGGCCGCCGGTCGGTAGTTGTGAGTTCAG
Organism: Acidobacteriota bacterium; assembly: GCA_003231035.1. Lineage (GTDB taxonomy): Bacteria > Acidobacteriota > Thermoanaerobaculia > Multivoradales > SZUA-115 > SZUA-115. The sequence goes on along the minus strand of QIHU01000071.1, from coordinate 7,437 downwards.
CGATAGGGAGGAGGGGGAATCGGCGCGCAGATCACTGGAGTGCTGGAGCGGATCCTTGGGGGTGATCGAGCTGCCGGCGCCTGGCTGTACGACACCTACGCGACACGCCTTTTCAGGCGGCTGCGCCAACGCTATTCCTACCTCGGCGAGAGCGCCGCGGAGGATCTGCTGCAAGATGTCTTTGTGCTGATCCTGCGCAATGACTGCCATCTCCTGAGACGTTTCCTGGAGAGGATTCCCCAGGGGCAACAGACTCAATCCCGCCTCGAGCGTTTCCTCTGGGATCAAGCCTGCGGCATCGCCAGCAATCATCGACGCTCGGCGCGCAGCCAGAAGGTGGTGCCGTTGGTCACCACCGCCTTGGACGATCGTCCCGGCGCCGAGCGGCAGACGCTACACCGCGATTGGCTCGAGCGGCTGGAACGCTGTCTCTCTACCGGCCACAAGCGGGCCTACCTCTACTACAAGCTGCGCTTTCGCGACGGACTGTCCCCCGAGCAAGTCGCCAAGGCCACCGGCTGGTCGCGCAAGGCGACCTACAAGCTCAAAGAGACGATCAACGCCGAGCTAGACAGATGTAAAGCATTACTGAGCGGAGATGTTGGATGAGTCGCCGCGGCATCGCCGCGGGAGGGCTGCTGACCGCCCTTCTCTCGCTGGCCGTCTGGATCGTTGGCTGTCCTGGCCCCGCGCCGAAGAAGCTAGAAGGCAAGGCGGGAGGCCCCCTGGCCGCGAAGGTCGCCATCTCAGGACACCTCGAGGTGATGGTGGAAGCGGATGGCAGCCTGACCCCCTTTTTCATCTACCCGAAGCGCCCCGTCAAGCTCTGCTTTGACTCGGAACTAGACGCCACCTCCTGGCAAGTTTGGGCCACTTTCGAAGGCAAGACGGAATCAACCTGGACGCAAATGGAAGCTGGGGCTCAACTGGGCGATGTCACCTGCTTCGTGACTCCTTTGCCGAAGGAACACGATCCAACAGTGCCCTTACAGTTCTGCTGGCAGGTCTATGACAGCTACGAGCAGATCCGTTTCGATCAAGAGTGCGACACCGTGCGTTACGCTCCCGAGGATTCGGCGTTCCAGGAGCTTCGGGCGCGGGGCACTCAACTCAACCAAAGCGCCGAGAGCAAACCCGAGGAGTATCTCGAGTTGGCGCAGGTCGCGGAAACTCGCGGCTACCCTTCCTACGGCGTCGGCCTGCGTTTCATCGCCGTCGAGCGCTTGTGGCGCAACGGCCAGTTGGAACAGGTACGCCAACAGCTAGAGGCCCTTCCTTCCTGGCTCGAAAAGCCTGAGGCTTCTGCCTTGGCTGCGCGTGCCGAGCGCCATCGTGCCACACTCGACTTGGCCGAGTCGAACCTGCAAAGCGCATGGCGACACCTTGAATCCGCTGACCTTCTTATGCGCTCGATCGTTCCCGAGTGGCGGGTCGCGGTGGCCAACGAGCAAGCGAAGATTCTGCGCCGGGTCGGCTCCCTACAGGAAGCGATAGAACGACTCGAAGAGGCTCTGGACGGTTGTACCACGACCTCTCCCTGTACCCCATTGCTAGAGAATTCGGCCAAGATTCACCTCTACTGGTTGCGTATCCTCAGACTGGATAGCAGCCCTGAGGAGCTCGCCGAAGTCGAGCGGGATATCGAGGCGGTTCTACCCGAGTACTTGCAGGACCCCAACCTCTATGAAGGTGAGGGAGCCGTTGCCTACATCAACCTCGCCCATCTTCGTGTCCTGCGCAACCGCGCCCCAGCCTCGGCTCTCGAGGAAGCTCGCGAGCTTCTAACCGGCGCGGCAGCCCAGGGATCTCCTGAATCCAGAGTTCTTGAGCTACGAACCTGGACCGACTTGGTGGAAGGGCTGAGCGCCCTCGCTAACGCCGATGCGACCCGAGCGCTTGCGCTGTGCTCGCGCGGCGCTCACTTGGACCAGTTTCCGCGGCTGGCCGCCTGGTCCGCTAGCTGCGTGGGCCGAGCACAGCGGCTAGCGGGCGACTCGGCCGCCGCCCTGCTCGCCTTCGAGCAGGCCTTGACCCTGCATGAGTACGGCTCGACGATCGACCTGGAACAACTGATCGATCAGGGACCGGGGCAGCGAGGCGAAGACTACTACCGCGCTTCCCGAGCCGCCGCGGAGACCGGTGAGCTGGAGAAGGCGATCGAGATCCTGGAACAACTCGACCGCTTCTCCACCGACGAGCAACTACGCCGCATCTGTCGCGAGCGCGCCCACACTCCGGAGCAACTGGCCGCATGGGAACAGAACGCCGAGCGCATCGCCGAAGTTTTCGGCCAGCTGCGCGACAAGGAGAAGACCGTCACCGGCCGGCGCAAGAAGTCGGTCGATGAATCGGTACGACAGCTCAAACTGCGACAGCGGGAGCTATTCCGGGAGCTTCCTGGCTGCGCGGATCTCTTACAGGTAAGCGCGAATCCGGGGCCACCTCCCATCGGCTGGCGCCTAGCCGCTTTGCAAGATGAGATCCTGCTGTTTCACCGAGCGGCCGACGGCGAAGTCACCCTCGACCGCCGTCCCATCGATCGCCGGGACCTTCGGGAACGGGTCGCCCTCATCAGCGAAGCGCTCGAAAGCCGCAAGATGAGCGATCAGGACTGGCGGGCGCTCACCCGTCCGCTCGCCGACGCTTTGATCCCTCCCCACCCGGACGGACTCGGCGCGGAAACTCGCTTCGCCATGCACGGCTTCTTGCAAGGCGCCCCCCTGGCCGCTCTGCCGCTCGCGAATGGCGGCGAACACCGCTGGTTGGCGGACCTCACCACACCTGTTCTTCAACCGGCCTTGCGCGGCGTACAGTGGCCTCGTACACCCTCGAAAGGCTCTCTACACGGCCTCTTCGTGGTCGACCCCAAGAACACCTTGGCGAGTTCTCCCCAACAGGCTGAGTTCTACCGGCGGAGATCACCGGGAGCCCAGATCCTACGAGGCAAGGCGGCGACCGCCGAGGCGCTGCGCTTCCAACTCACCACAGCCTCTTTTCTGCACTTGGACGTCCATGCCTACTTCGACCCCGTCTTCCCCGAGCTGTCGAGCATCGAACTGGCCGACGGTGACTTGACCCTCTCAGCCCTTGCCGACTTCCCGGCGCCGCCGGTCTTCGCCAACCTCAGCGGCTGCTCTACGGGGCGGTGGCCCACCACCACCGATGCCGGCCGCTTCGGGATCGCCGGAGTCTTCGCCCGTGGCGGCACTCCCTGGGTCATCGCCAGCCGCAACGTAATCCGCGACCAGCTCTTGGGAGACTTCAATATGGTCTTCTACCAAGATCTCGCCACCACCGCGGTGACTCCGCAACTCATCCCACAGTACTACGCCAGCGCCCTGCGGCAGCTTCGCAAGAACTACTCGGCCACCGAGTGGGCCAGCCTTTTTCTGTTGGCCGGCAGAGAAAACCGTCCAGAGCGGGGGCAATCGACTACTTTAGTTACTCCTCAGCAATCAGAAGCGGTGCCCCTCGCCCGCGAGAAGCGCACTTTCCCTGACAGCCAAGTCCGGCGAAGTTCAAACGGTCACGCTGACAACGCGGAGCCTACCGATGCAAACACTCGATTCTGATGATTTTTTGTGGGAGATGGCAGCCGGCGAGGAGGACGAAATCGCGTCCCCCTCGGACGCTGAGCTTCGCGCCTACCTTGACTACAATCTCGACCCCGAAGCACAAACCGCCCTGGAAACTCACTTGGCGCGGAGCCCAGACGGTCGCCAACGGCTCGTTGAGCTGACCGGCGTTCAGCTCGATGGCCCCGCGGCGAGGGTCCGCGAGCAAGTTTTGGCTCACCTGCCCCAGAAGGTCCAGGCGAAACCCAACCCAAGAGCGGCACCGCGGCGGCTTCGCTCTCGTTGGCTCGCCGCGGCGGCGGTCGTCGCGCTGCTGGTCGTGGGTTACCAGTTCCTCTCCCCACTCCTCAACGACCCGGATGTCGCCCAGATTGCCGTCCAAGCGATCGGTATCAAGCCCGATCGCTCGAGTGGTTTCAACCTCCAGCCGGGCGAACCCCACTCTTTCCGCGCCTTCGCCGGTACCGAGATCACCATCAAGGTCACCCTCCCGGGAGAACCGGTCCGCAAGACCGAAGTCGGCCTTTACCTCCTGCATTCCGACCGACTGGAACGCATCGAGATTCCGGTGATCGCGACCCGCACTTGCACCGATTTTGTCGCCACCGCGCGAGAGCTAGTCGGCGAGCAACCGGGATCGTACGCCCTCTTCGTTGTCGCTGGCCTCCCTGGGGAACTTCCCGCCCGGGTCGCTCTGGAGGGCCGAGAGCCAAGCCGGGCATTGGCCCAAGAAAGCCACGGCCAGGTCCAACCCGTGGCGCCCCTAGAACTCTTGGCGGAACCATCGCCGGGGTAACCTACATTTCTGCTCAAGAAAATATGGATAAGAGGGGGGAAGCCACCCACGTCGCGACTCCCTCTCTACTAGTCCCCTCAACTCGTCACCGCGCAACCGGATGCGCGGCGACTCCCTAGGAGACCCAGCTTCAGATCTATTTCTAATTTGGCATCGAGGCAGAGTTCGGATCGACCCGCCGCGGCGCGACCTTGCCGCGCTCTTGCGACCCGTGACCGGCCTGGAACCAGAAAGGTTGAAAGACCATGAATCGCCAGCTCAGTGCCCCAGAGCACCGCGATCCGCTGTCTCTTTCCCCGCAGTTCGCTTCGACACTCCTGACCCTGTTTCTGCTACCTGTTTGCGCACTCTCGCTCTCCGCGGCCCTGCTCCCGCAGGGTGGATCGAGTGCGACCGGGACGACCGGGACGACGACAGTCAAGTGGGATCTCTTCGGACCGGATACGTCCAACTGTGTCCTGCCAGCAGGTACTCAGATCAACTGTGGCGAGTATGGAATCTTCGTCCTAGACGACGCCCCGTCCGCCTCCTCCCCGACGGCACTCACCCCCTGCAAGGTCATGGGTTTCGGGTCGGAGGTTCCTCCGGGATTTACCAGTCGCACTTTCAAGATCTACGAAGGCAGTTTGGCCAATAGCACTCCACTCAGCTTTCCGCCCGCCGCGAAAGGGTTGAACGGGACCTCGGTGGCTAACTCGGCCACCCAGCTTCCGCCAACTCAGCCTTGGTCAGCCCGAAGAGTCGGCCCATCCTCCTTGGGAAACAAGGCCACCGAGCTCAACTACCCGTGCGCCGATGGTTCGTGCTTCGCCGACTCTCTCCAACCGCAGGTCGGCCCTTGGATCGCAACCTTCGACTGGAATGACTGGCACGGAAAGACGGTCGGTTTCGCAATTAGCACGCTGACCAACCACGAGATTCCAGTGGCCCTCTACGCCTTCGAAGATCTGGTCTCCTTGCAGCCGGAACTCGGGGTTACCGATCTCCACGTTCTGGGGCTAGCTTGCAGGTTGGCCGAGGACATTGACCGGAACGGCTATGACCGTCCCCTAGTGGTCAACATGAGTTTTGGCCGGCCCCAAGACCCTGGTCAAGCGGCTGGTATAGGTAATGGCACTGGCGGAAACTCTGTGTGCGACGAGTTGGCCTGCCAGATCGGGAGGGTCTTCGACCACCTTACGACCACGCCCACCACGGGGGAGCCAGGGACCACGATCATCGCCGCAGCGGGAAATTTCCAACTGCTGGACTATCCCGCCGCGGACGATAGCGTTCTAGCCGCCGGCAGCATGGATATTGCCCGCTTCAACACCGCCGGCGTCCTAGAATCCTCTTGGGAGACGGTCGACCTAGGAGGGGAACCACAACACTTGATGATCGGCTATCCCATCTGTCTGAGCTACCTCAACACTGTAGACGAGTGGCATTCCTGGGAGGCACCGGCGGGGACTTCCTACGCCTCTGGTCTTCTTTCAGGCTGGCTTGCCCGCCAGCAGAATCTGGCACCGATCACGAATCCTGGAGGGGCCGCTCTGGCCCCTACTTGGGGGTGGACCAACACCGGGGAACCGTCCATTTTCCTCTCCAAAGGCATGGAACAGCTGATCAAGTTTCCTCACGCGGCTTTTGGCATCCTGGCCAGGGCCTTCGGCAGGTCCAACGTCCCCTGCGGTCGGGCCGCCCTGAAGGACAGAATCTTGGACGTCTATAACAATGGCCCGACGAGCTCTACCTCCAGCCTCGGACAGAGTATCGCCGCCAGCCAAGGAGGGACCAAGCCCAATCCGGTACCACAACCTTGCGTTCCGTGTTCCCTACTCGATGACCCTGGCTCTGCCTTCAAGTCACTGGTCCCCGCTTCCCGCAAGCCCGCTTTTGGAACTTCTACTCGCCGCGCCAGCAAGCTCTTGTCCCCATCGACGGTAAGCACCAAACCTCGGCCAGCCGCTTTGACTCCAGCCCCTTTGACTCCACCGGATCCACCGCTGTACCTCGACATGTCCGCCCACGCCACGATGCCCGAAGAGCAAGAGGTGGCTCAACTCTTCCTGCGCATCGATTCCGACCTCTACGATCTTCAAGTCACAGCAGAACAGCTCGCCAGCTTTTCGGCCGGAGCCTACAGCCACATCGGCTTCTCCGGCTTCCGGCACCTCTTCTGCGCCGGTAAACAACCCTCGCTGCTGTACATGATCCGGGTAGAGGGCGGGGAAGCCAATGCATGGGGTTCCACCCCCATTTTCCTTCGCGGAGATAGCTGGCCCGATTGCGAGCCAGACCCCTTGGCCACCCCAAAACCATGACCCAGGCCACAGTCGGCGCCCTTCTTGGGTGCCGGTTGTGACCATAGAGATCAATTCGCCGGCAGATCAGAAGACAACTTTGCGTCCTAGTCCAATATGGACGCAAGAAAAACGCCTCTACTGATTGGTTGGGCGAAGCTGCCCCAAGACAGTCACCACCGCCGCACGCCCTGCCATTTCGCACTGATCGTTGGCCAGCCACCCGCTGGGGGCGACATCACCGAGCCTATCCACTGGCCACTCCTGCTGCGCGGTCTGGATGCGCGGTCTGGAGCATGGCCAGACCTTCTATCTGGATTCTCTGGCGCTGGACCGGGCGCGAACGGCGGCCGCGCGATTCGGCTTGCACCTACGTCCAGGGCCCGCGCGGCCCCTTCCCGAGATCAACAGTACTTGGCACCGGCTGACCGGGTACCGAACCATCTAGCCAACCTTCGAGTTCCCGGCTATGCTCTGCCTACTATGGCACAGCGGACCTCACCGACCTTCCTGTTCACACTCCTCACGGGCCTGTTCGCACTCCTTACCGCCTGTGTTCATGTAGCGCCCTACCGAACGGTCGCCAGTCACCTACCGAAGGAAAAGCTTCTGGTATTCGATACCAGCACGGCCGACTCCCAGACGTCCGCCTCCCAGAGCACGGCACAGCGAGTCTACGTGGAGAGTTTGGGCAGCGGCGAAGCGGTCATTCTTCTCCACGGCTTTGGCGGCTCGAGCTACTCGTGGCGCCACCTCATCCCCGAGCTCGCCGCCAGCTACCGGG
>QIHU01000118.1 GCA_003231035.1 Acidobacteriota bacterium | reverse complement strand
GCCGCGATGACCGTCCTGGGCGACGTGGCCACACCGGTCGAGTTGCAGTCTTTCACCATCGATTGATTCAATCCGAAGCCCGCGTCGATCTGACGGCGCGCGACCATGAGGAAGGGGCCACCAGGCCCCTTCTTTAGTCTCTGGACCTTTCCTTCGAGTGTCATCTGTTCATGCGCGGCCGATCCCTTTGCCTTCTCTTGCCTTGCCTGCTGGCCGTGGCCTCGCTTCAATGTGGTGATCGTCACCTTCGACACCACCCGCGCCGACCACATCGGCTGCTACGGCGATAGCCAAGCCCGAACTCCCACGGTGGATACCCTCGCCGCTCAGGGGGTGCTCTTCGAGCAGGCTCTGAGCTCGGTGCCTATCACCCTGCCGTCACACAGCACGCTGATGACCGGCAAGGCGCCATTCGCGCACGGCGTGCGCGACAACGGCCTGTTCGTGCTCGGCGAGGCGCAGCAAACTTTGGCCGAAATTCTGCGCGACGAGGGCTACCGGACGGCGGCGGCCATCGCCAGCTACCCCCTTTTGAGCCGCTTCGGGATCGCCCAGGGTTTCGAGCTGTACGACGACCACGTCACCGGGGACTACGAGGATCTCTTCGGCGAGAGGATCTTCCCCAAGTCGCATCTCTTCTTCGACGAGCGACCGGCGGCCCAGGTCAACGAGGCTGTTTTTCCATGGCTCGAGGAGCACCATCGGGAGCCGTTCTTCCTCTGGCTCCACTATTTCGACCCCCATCAGCCCCTCGAGCCGCCCACCCCCTATGACCAGCTCTTCGCCCACGACCCCTACCGCGGCGAGATCGCTTACGCCGACGAGAGCCTCGGCGTGCTGATGGAGCGGCTGCGCCGCCTCGGGGTCGACGACAACACCTTGGTTATCTTCACCTCCGACCACGGCGAGGGGCTCGATGAGCACAACGAATCGACCCACTCGATGTTGCTCTACCAGTCGACCCTGCACGTACCCCTGGTGATGCGCCTACCTGGCGGCATCGCGGGCAGACGGGTGGGCCAGCGCGTGGGGCTGATCGACGTGCTGCCGACCGTCCTCGATGTGCTGGATATCGAACCGCCGACCGACATCCAGGGACGTTCTCTGGCTCCCTACCTGACCGAAATCGAAGAGCCCGCCGGCGACCGCCGCCGCGAACTCTACGCCGAGACCCTGTCACCACGGCTGGCGCGCAACTGGGGCGAGCTGCGCGCCTTGATCGTCGACGACAGCAAGTACGTCCATGGCCCGACCCGCGAGCTCTTCGCCCTCGGCGAAGATCCCCACGAACGCAACAATTTGGCCACCGAGAAGGCTGGTGAGGTGGCGGCGCTCAAGACGCGGCTTGAGCAATTTCTCGACCGCCACGCCGTCGAGGGTCTCGACGCCTCGGTCGCCTTGGACGAGGAGGCGGCGAGGAGGCTCCAGGCGCTGGGCTATTTGCAGAGTTCAGGCCAGGCGGTGGGGCCGTTGAGCGAAGAGCTGCGCAGCGACGGAGATCCACCGCAGCGCCACGCCCACACCATCTCCAACTACAGCACGGCCAAGGCTTACCTCCACTCTGGAAAGTTGGTGGAAGGCAAAGAGTTGGTCCTGAACCTGTTGGCGGGCGATCCGCGGAACCCGAACTACCTCGAGATGCTCTTTCAGATCGAGCTACGCTCCCATCGCCCCGCTGCCGCCCTTGCGATCCTCGAACAACTCGAGGCTCTCGACGCCGCCTTCCCGCCCCCGCAACAGGTCCACGAGTATGCCGGCATGGTGCTGCTCTCTCAGCAGCGGACAGACGAAGCGGTGGCCGAATTTGAGAAGGCCCAAGCGCTGGAGAAAAAGGCCAGCCGGAGTTACAGGCTGGCCACGATTCACCAAGCACAAGGCAACGTCCAAGCGCAACGGCGCTTGCTCGAAGAGGCCCTCGAACTAGAGCCAGCTCTGGTGCCAGCCCGGATCGATCTGGGAATCTCTCATGCCCGAACCGGCGACAACGATAGCGCGGAACTCCACCTCCGGCGGGCTGTCCAAGAGCACCCCTACAATCCGCGAGCGCACTACAATCTCGGTGCGTTCTTGGTGAGAAACGGTACCGTCGAAGAGGCGATCGAACTCTTCCGGCGCGCGGCCCAAGTGAGTCCCGGGTACCTGCCCGCCCACTACGCGCTGTTCGAGCAGCTGTATGAGACGGGCGACTGGGCAGCGGCCAGCGAGAGTTTCGAAACCCTCCATCGTCTGGCACCGACCAGTCACGAGGCCGCCTTGGCCCGGCAAAGAATGGGAATCGAGCCATGAAACACCCCTGGACCGCCGCCAGCCTGATGCTGGCCCTCCTGGCCGGCTGCTCCAGCGACACCAGCGACACCAGCGACATCGCGACCGAGAGCGCGCAGCGGGGCGGCGAGCGACCCAGTGGCCTCGCCGAGGCGAGCGGAGAAACCGTCGTGGCCCGCTACCAAGGCGGAATCCTGACCGCCGCCGACCTCGACCACGCCATCCTCCAACGCGGTCTCGCCGCCGAAGCCCACGCGGCCGAGGACCGAAGCCGTTGGCTTGGAGAGTTGGCCCGCAAGCTGGTGTTCGAACAGCTCTTGCTCGAAGAAGCCCGTCTGATCGGTGCCGACCGCGATCCCGAAATGCGCCAGGCCGAGCGACAAATCCGACGAGAGGTCTACAGCGAGATCTACCTTCGCCAGCACTCAGAAGAACTCCCCCCCTTGACCGATAGCGATCTGCAAGCGTTCCACGACGACCGCCTGGAACGCTACCAACGCCCCGAGCGGCGCCGGACCTACCACATCTTCAAGCGCCACCGAGACGGCGCCGATCGCGGCGAGGTTGGGGAACAACTACTCGAGCTGCGCCGCCGCGTGCTGGCGGGCGAGAATTTCTCGCTGCTCGCTAGGGACCACTCCGACTCTGAGACTCGTCACCAGGACGGCCTTCTCGGTGTTGTGGAGCGGGGCATGTTCTCGGACGACTTCGACCGCGTGGTCTTCGCGCTCGAAGAGGGAGTCCCCTCGCAGCCGGTGGTCAACTCGCAAGGCGGTCATCTGTTCCTGGCGACCACCGTCTTGCCGGCGCGCTCGGTCACGCTCGACGAGGTGCGTACCTTGATTCGCGCGGAGTTGGAGGCCGAACGGCGCGCTGACCGCCAGCAGGAATTGGCCAACCAGCTGCCCCGGCCCGCGAACAGCTTCGTTCCCGACTTGGGCGAACGCACGGCAATCCTGCGCGGCAACGATCCGCAAGCGATCCTCCTGCGTCTGGGAGATTTCAGTTTGACCCTAGGACAGTTCCAGCAGCAGGTCGAGGGGCGGCGACGAGCGGCGGGTGCCAAGGCCCCCAAAGGGCTGGCGGCGGAGCTCTTCGAGAATATTCTCCAACGCGAGACGATCTATCAGCACCAGGTTGGCGAAGGCTTGCCAGCGGGAGCGGACGCCGTCATCGAACGCCGGCTGAAGGTGGCGCTGATCGACCACTTCGCCCGGCGCCGAATGCTCTCGCAGGTGGAGCGCAATCCGCTAGCCGTCCAGGAATTCTTCGAGAACCACCAAATGCGCTACGCCACCCCGGCGCGCGTGCGACTGACCAGGCTGCGGATTCCGGTCACCAAGAGTTCGACCCCACTGATGGCGACTCTCGAAGAGGCTCGCACCGAACTCGATGCCGGGAAGCTCGACTTGAACACCCTGGCCGAGCGCCACGGCGGAACCGTGGAAGAGATCGGGCCGATCACGGGTGCCGCTCTGCGTGGCCAAGATCCCGCGGCCATGCGTTTCGCCTTTCTACTCAAGCCCGGCGAGCATTCCCCTCCCTACACCACCCAGCGCCATCTGACGCTATTCAAGGTGAGCGAGCGTCGAGAGCCCGAGCCGCGGGCGCTAGCACTCATTCGGGATCGAGTGGTGCGCGACTACTTGACCCAGAACAGCGGCCCCGTCTTTCGCCAACTCTCCGAGGAGAGACTCAGCGAAGCCGGTTTCGAGTTAGCCCTTCAATAAGAATCAAGGATCGACTAGAGATCGCCCTTCGCCGTCGCGCCCATCCAGGGCTCGCCACAGTTCGGCCGTCGCTTCGCTTTGCAGTCGCGCCGCGCGAGTCTGGCCAATCTTCTGCTCGACCCGGTCGCGGGCCTCCATGAAGGTCTGTTCGCGCTTGGGCTCCACTTCGGCCACGCGAAGAATCCACAGGGCCGACGCCTCCTCAACCGGCTTGGACAGCTGCCCTATCGGGAGCCCGGCCACGGCGCGGGCGACTTGCCGGCCCAGCTGGGCGACGATCGCCCTCTCGGGCCAGAGGCCGAGCCTTCCTCCCTCGCTGGCGGATGGATGGCGCGAATGGCCCCGGGCAGCCTCTTCGAAACTGAGTTCTCCCCGCCGCAGCCTCTCTATAAGCCGGTAGGCCGCCTGGTAGGAGAGCCGCGCGTCGTCACCATCGAGAGGCAGCGCGATCGCTTCGAGCCGATAGTGCGTGGGCCGGGTAAAGGCATCCCGGTTGCGCCCGAAGACCTGGCGTAGTTCCTCGTCGGTGACCTGTTCGAACCTCAGTTCGACTCGGCGGGTCAACGCCTTGCCGGCCAGAATCTGTCGACGCGCCCACCTCCGACGTTCCACCAAGGCCCGGTCCCCCAGCCCGAGCCGACGGGCGCGTAGCCTGGCCACGCGCCGAATCACCAAGGACTCGATCCGCCCCTTCAGGACCTCTCGCGGGAGCTGTGCCAGCGTGCGGCTTCCGCGAGACAGGCTCACCAAGGCGGTCAAATCCTCGGCCGTCAGCCGCCCCTCTCGCCAGGTGGCCACCACCTTGGAGGGCTCGGCGTTGAGATCCTTCGGCCAGGTGATGGTCAGCTCGGCCCGGGCTAGTAGGTCCTGGTTGAGCTCCCCTTCGATCCGTTTTCGCGCTTGGCTGCGCAGCCGTTTTCGCGCCAGCCGCGCGAGATCCTCAGGGGTGCGTTCGACCGCCGGCAGGACGCTCTCGCAATAGAGAATCGTCAGCCCTTCCTCCTCTTCCAGAATGGAGCTGATCTGACCCTCCTCAAGCGCCATGGCCACGGCGTCGATCTCCGGCCGCAAGTCCCCGGCGCGCACATTGCCGAGTAAGCCCTCTTGCAAACGGGTTTGGGAGTCCGATTCGGCCCGCGCCATCGCCTTGAAGTCTTCGCCGTCGCGCAACCGGGCCAGGAGCCCCTCCATGGTCGCTCGCACGGCCGCCTTGGCCTCGCTGCTGGCATCGGGCGCAAAGCGCTTGAAGAGATTGCGCAGGCGCACTCGGCGCGGCTTCGTTTGCAGCCGGGCCGCCAGCTGAGCAACCTCCTCCTCAGCCACCTCCACAGCCATCTCCACAGCCGCCACCGCGTGCGGCACCACCACCTGCCAGACCAGCGCAAGGTCGGCCTGTTCCAGCTCCCAACGAACCTCCGAATGGTGGTCGAGCCCGAGGGCTAGCGCTTCGTCGGCCAGAGCTTCGAGCAAGATCAAACCCTCGATGGGCCGTTCGCCCCCCCCACCCTCGCCCACGAACCGCAGCCAGCTCGCCAGCCGCTCGGCTTCGATGGACGCGCGGTAGGTGGCGACGGGGGTGGGCTCTTCGGCCGCCCAGATCGCCCTTATTGGCAAACAGAGTAGTAGCAAGAGGACGGTGAAAATGCGCTTGCGGCGCCAGCGTGGTGTGGTCATGGTTCAGACTCATAGTTGAGGGTTAGATAGCGGTCGACTTCCTCCACCACGGCCACCTGGTGCCGGCCATCGGGCCACAGAAGGTGGGCCTTGAGGGGCTCCGTTGACGCGCCGAGACCGAAGTGTAGACGAAGGTCGTTTTGCGACAAGAAGCTACCGCCGCTGCGCACCTCGCCAATACCGATCAGCTCCTCACCCCGGCGCAGGGTCAGGCGGGTTCCCAAGGCCAGCCGGTTGCTGGGTGGACCCACCAGCTGGAAGCCAACCCAATGGTTGCCGGTTTCAAGTCGATTCTCGAACAGGTCGGGGTGACCGTTGGTCTGCGTCACCATTAGATCCAAGCGGCCGTCATCGTTAAAATCACCCACCGCCAGCCCTCGGCTCACCTTGGCCGTCGTCCAGGCGGCACCCGCTTCAGCCGAGGCATCCTTGAAGGTGCCCTCCCCATCGTTGATCCACAGCTGATTGGGCTGGGCGTAGCCGATCCCGGTTTCCAGTTCGTCGATGTTGTCGAGAACATGGCCGTTGGCCACCGCCAGGTCGAGGTCCCCGTCGTTGTCGATATCGAAGAGTTGCATGCCCCAGCCGACTTGCAGGTAGGAGTCGGCCTCGAGGCCCGATTCCACCGTGCGATCTTCGAAGAAGAGGTCGGCGCGCTGTAGGTAGAGGGTGTGCGACTCGAAGGAGTAATTGGTCACCGCCAGATCGAGAAGACCGTCGCCGTCGATGTCGCCCACGTCCAGCCCCATGCCCGACTCCGCCAGCCCATCGCCGCTCAAGGCGAGGCCGGCGAGGAGCGATTGATCCTCGAAATGGCCCCGGCCGTCGTTGACGTAGAAGCGGTTGAGGGTACCGTCGTTGGCCACCAAAATGTCCGGCGCGCCATCGCCGCTCAAGTCGCTGATCACCACCCCGAAGCCCCGGTCGTCCAGACCTTGGTGAATACCGCGCGAGCGCGCCGCCTCTTCGAAGGTGCCGTCGCCCCGATTGAGGTAGAGATAGTCCCCCTGGCCGTCGAAAGCCAAGGGGCGGCAGTAGCTGGCGAACCCGCGGGCCGGATCCTGGCACTGGGGGGCGTTCTCCAGATCGACCTCCACGTAGTTGCTCACGTAGAGGTCGAGGTCGCCATCCAGGTCGAGATCGGCAAAAGCGCAGTTGGTGCCCCAAGCGCCGCCGTCGACCCCGGCCGCGGCGGAGATCTCTTCGAACTTGCCCTCGCCGAGGTTGCGGTACAACCGATCGGGTCCGTAGTTGGTGACGAAAAGGTCAGGCCGGCCGTCGCCGTCGATATCGCCGATGCACAGCCCCATGCCGTATCCTTCATCCCCCACTCCGACCTCGGTGGTGACCTCGACCCAGCGGCCGTCGCGCTGTTCGAAGAGGGCGTTGCGCGGTGTGGATTCAAGGTCAGAGCCCGGCGTCGCGGCACCGTTGAGCAAGTAGAGATCGAGGTCGCCGTCGTCGTCGTAGTCCCACCAACCGCCGCCGCTGGCCACCGTCTCGACGTAGTGGCGGCGTCCCGAGCGGCCGTCTTGGTGCACAAAGTCGAGTCCCGTCGCGCGGCCTACCTCGACCAACCAGCCGGCTTCGGCCACCTCAGTGGACGGCTCGCCGGGAGAGGAACTGGGATCGGGCGAGCCGCAAGCGATCATCCCCACTAGCAGCGAAGAGGCCACCAGAAGGCGGCAAACCGAGGTCATCGCGGCGCCTCCCAGAGGCGGACTTCCACCTCTCCTTGGTGCACCAGCACTACCCGGTCCATTGGCACCGTGGTGAATCTTTGCTCTTCGCCACCCGGCCAAGCGACGACGACTGCCTCGATGGCGAGCGCACGCCCGAGGCCGATCTCCAGTTGCAGACTCGAGGCACCGAAGCTCCCGCCCGAGGAAACCACGCGGTGGATCGAGCGAGGGCCGTCCTCAGTGCGTAGATCGACCCTCACCCGCGCTCCCAAGGCGGCGCGGTTGGCGGTGGTACCGACGAGACGCAGGGTGACCCACCGGGCACCGGTTCCGGGATTCTCGAACAGAGCATCGGGATAGCCATCACCGCTGAACGCCCCACCCAGCACCGCCACCACGTCTTGATCGCCATCTCCGTCAAAGTCCGCGAAGGCGATGCCGTGGCCCTTTTGCAGGTGACCGAAGCCACCAGCGGTGGTCACGTCCTGAAAGCGGTGGCCAGCGTCGTTGCGGAACATGAGGTTGGGCACCAAGGCGCGGAAGTCGGGGGCGCCGGTGCCGAGATAGAAATCGAGGTAGCCGTCGTTGTCGAGGTCGCCGAAGTTGCATCCCATGGTCAGTGCCGCGCGGTCCACCCCGGTCGCTACCGTCACGTCCTCGAAGGTGCCGTCCCCTCGATTGCGGTAGAGGCGGGCGGTGGTCAGCGTCACCGGCCGGCCGAAGTACTCCGCCGCCACCTCCACCGCGCTCGCCTCCAAGTAGCTGCTGGCGTAGCCGGCGACGAAGAGGTCGAGCCAGCCGTCGTTGTCGTAGTCGAAGAACCAGGTGGAAAAACTGAACCGCGGTTCGGCGACGCCCGCGGTTCGGGTGATGTCCTCAAAGGTCAGATCACCGCGATTGCGCAGCAAGAGGTTGGGCTCGCCGAGGCGTGAGACGAAGAGGTCGGGGTAGCCGTCGTTGTCCACGTCCCCCCAGACCACCCCCTTGACGAACCCCACGACGCCCAAGCCGGCGGCAACGGTGATCTCCTCGAAGGTGCCGTCGCCCAGATTGCGCATCAAGCGGCAGGGATGACGCTCTGGCCCGGTCGATTCGTGGCCGATAAAGAGGTCCAACCAACCGTCGAGGTCCACGTCCGCCCAGGCCGCGGTCTGCCCTGGGTGGAAGGCCAGCAGGCCGGCCTCCTCGGTAACATCCTCGAAGCGGCCATCCCCGAGGTTGTGCAGCAAAGAGTCGGGGTAACGCCCCTCGGAACCACCCCACGCACCGCGCAGGACGAGGACGTCCAAGCGACCATCATTGTCATAGTCGGCCTGCACCAGGTTGAGACCGCCCACCAAACCCTCGAGACCCGCTTCGCGGGTGCGCTCCTCGAAAGTACCGTCGCCGCGATTGTGGAGGAAACGCAGGGGATCTAGATGCCCCCACGACGAAATCAGCAGGTCGAGGGCACCATCGCCATCGAGGTCGTCGGCCACCACCCCCCCGGCGAGGCCGCTGGTGACGAGGCCGGCCTGGTGGGCGATGTTGGGAAAGCGCTCGAGGTCGTAGTCCGACTCAAAGGCCCGCGGCGGCACCAGCCAGTTCTCGGGCACCTGGTCGGGATAGCGGCCCAGAGCCATGGCCGTCAGGTTGTAGAGCCAGCGGCTCTCCAGATCCTCGGGGTCCGAGGTCAGCAGGGTGGCGTAGAGGGCGAGAGCCTCGCGGGTGCTCTCGCGCTTGCGGTGCACCCCTCCTCCGGCCAGCGGTAGTAGGCAGGCCTCGGGGCCATGGTCGTTGAGACAGTTCTGCTGTTCGGCCACCCGTAGATGGGCGATCGCTAGTTGACTGCGCACCTGCCGTCGGAAATCTTTCCGCATGCCGTGCGCTGGATCGTCCACCAGATCCAGCAGGTCGGCCAGGCGCGCCACCGCTTCGGACGAACGGCCCGCCCTGAGCAGCTCCAACCCAATGCGCCCCTCGAAGTTAGCGCGCTGGACGACGTTCTCGGGCGGCCGTTGCGCCAACCAGCGTTCGAGACGCATCTCGCTAAGGAAGATGTTCTTGCCCGGAATCGCCTGCTCGGTCAGCGCCGCCAAGCGCCGCGCCATCCGCTCGGTGCCGGGCGACCGAGGTGGTTGTGTCGGCCTTTCCAGCGTCGCCGCCGGTGTCGGCGAAGACTCGGTACCGCAACCCACCAGCGCCGCGGTAGCGAAGGCGACGGCTGGCAGAGCCCACCCTCCCAGCCGGGTCCAGCGCCCCCTCATCATCGAGGCGCCTTTGCGAACAGTTCAGCCAACCCCTGCTGGGCCTCGGTCGAGTCGGGATCGAGGGTCAAGGCTTGTCTATAGTGGGCCTCGGCCTTCTCCAGCTCCCCTTCCTGATGGAGGAAGCGCGCCAGCGAGAGGTGAGAGGGAGCGAAACCTGGATCGATCTTCACTACCTGACGCAGCTCTTCGATCGCTTGATCTCGACGACCTAAACGAACCAGCACCAAGGCCAGATTATGACGCGCCTCCAACCGTTCGGAATTCATCGCGATCGCCCTACGCAGATCGCTCGCTGCCTGGCGTAGATCTCCGCGACCGATCGCCTTGAGCCCCTCGTGTTCGTAGTGATTCGCATCGCGGCGTAGCCCCTGGATCTCGGCCAACAGGGGATCGCGCAATTTCACGGAGCTGCGCCGAAGGTAGCTGGTATCCACCAGGTCGAGCAAACTGGCGGCGGTCTCGCCCTGCCCTACTTGACGATAAGCGGTCGACAAGAGGTACAGGATCTCCGATCCCTGGCTCTCGTCGCGAGCCATCTCCAGCTGCTCGATGGCGGCTTCGAAACGACCTTCCGCCATCGCCACCCGGCCCAAGCCGAGGCGAGCCCTGGCGCAGCGCGGATCGGTGAGCAGGGCTGCCTCGAAGTGACCGCGCGCATCCTCCAGTTGGCCTTGGTCGAGGCCGTTTTGCCCCAGGTAGACGTGTAAGGCCGCGTCACCCGGACGCAGTTTGAGGGCCGCGGCGAAGGCGGCGTCCGAGGCCGGCAACCTGCCAACGGCACGCTCGGCCGCCCCCAACAGATGAGCCCACCGTGCTTCCCCAGGATCCATCAAATGGGCCGCCCGGTAGAGACTTCGAGCTTCATCGCGGCGCTGGTAGGCATGATAGATCTTGCCAAGCTGACCATAGGCTTGCGCCTTGTCCGCGTCACTGACGCGCTCGCTGGCCAGCACCTGGTCAAGAATTCGGTGGCGCTCGCGGTACTGCTCCCGCACCAGGGGATCGAGCGAGCTCTCGTTCGACAACGTCGGCACCGAAAACTCCCTATCGAGCGGAATGATAGTTGAATCCGCGCAAGCGCTCAGCACCAGCACGAGGCCAAAGATGAACCACCTTGTCATCGCGAAGAGGCCTGGGCGCCCTGCTTCAGTTCGTGGTACTGGCCCGCTACCAGCTGCGTGTAACTCTCCCGCTCGCCGTCGGGCCAGCGGACCTCGACCCGGTCGATCGCGTCGTGGTCACCGAGGCCGAAGAGTACGCGCGGATCGCTCGACGACAGGTAGCTGCCGCTGCGCCGCACGGTGCGCAGCAGGACCGGTTGGCCCTGGCGATAGAGTCGAACCTCGGCGCCCAGCGCGGTGCGTCCCTCGCGGGTCACTAGCCGCAGCCCTAACCAATGGGCCCGCGACCCCACCTCGTTGATCAGAACCTCGAGCGGGCCGTTGTTGTTGCTCACCACGAGGTCAGAATCCCCGTCGTTGTCCAAGTCGCCCACCGCCAGACCGCGGCTGACCGCCTCTCGCCCTAGAGCC
This sequence comes from Acidobacteriota bacterium, assembly GCA_003231035.1. GTDB lineage: Bacteria > Acidobacteriota > Thermoanaerobaculia > Multivoradales > SZUA-115 > SZUA-115. The sequence continues at coordinate 12,781 of QIHU01000118.1, read as the reverse complement.
GGCGCGGCGGCGGTCCAATTGCTGAATACCCCACCCAAGTTACGAAACAGTTGATTCGGCTGCCGCAAGGGCAGATCGAGCCCCGCGGCCCGCTGCGCCGCGATGATCCGCACTTCGCCGTTGACCGCCGCCAGGTCGAGCCAACCGTCGTTGTCCAGGTCGAACAACGCCGTACCGAAACCGGTCATGGCGATGCTGTCGACGGCCAAGCCGGCACGGGTGGTCCGTTCGAGGAACATCCCTTGGCCGTCGTTGGTGTAGAGAGTGTTGGTTTCGCCTTGCAAGTGGGTCATGAACAGATCGGTGTCGCCATCGCCGTCCACATCGCCGGCTTCGACTCCCATGCTCGCTTGCGGACGGCCGAGGGAATCCACCGCCACACCGCGCACCAACCCCTCCTCCTCCAAGATCGGCAAGCCGTCGTCGCCCAATCCGCGCGACATCCACAGGTGGTTGGGTTCCTGATCGTTGGTCACGTAGACGTCCTGCCAGCCGTCGGCGTCCACGTCGAGAACCACCACGCCGAGACCGGGTCCCTCAGCCGCGTTCAGGCCTAGGGCCTCCGAAACGTCGAGGAAGCGCAATCCAACCGCATCGCCACGGTTGAGGAGGAGGCGATCGGCTTCCGGCCGATAGGTGCGCGGACCGCAGTAGTCGGGAGCTCCGTCGCTCCCCACGCAAGACCGGTGGTTAGTCAAGCTGAAGTCGGTGTAGTTGACCAGGTAGAGGTCCAAACGGCCGTCGCGGTCGAGATCGACGAAGGTGGCGGAGGTGGTCCAGCGGTCGTCGTCGGCCCCCGATTCAGCGGTGACGTTCGAGAAGGTACCGTCACCCTGGTTGAGCCAGAGCTGGTTGCCGCCGAAGCAGGTGAGATAGAGGTCGGGCCAGCCATCGTTGTTGACGTCGCCCACCGCGGCGCCCATGCCGTAGCCGTCCCCGACGATCCCCGACTCCGCGGTGACGTCGGTGAAATGGAGCCTCTCAACTCGGTCAGCGCCGGTGGGGTCGAGGTCGTTGCGAAAGAGTCGATCGGTGGCCAAGGTTCCAGCGGAGGGCGATCCCAGGGCACCTCCCTGCACCACGTAGAGATCCAGGTCGCCGTCGTTGTCGTAGTCCAAAAGGGCGATTCCCGAGCCCACCATCTCGCTGAAGAAGAGCTCGCCGGTCATGCCGTTGCGATGAGTGAAGGCGAGGCCCAGCTCCGCTGTCCGGTCCACCAGCAACTCCTTCGGTGCCTTGGTAACCCCACAACCGAGCCACAGCAGCCACCCTAGCCAGAGACAACCCCTCACCCGGAGAGCCTTCGACGATAGCTCTCGATGCGCGGATCGGCCGCCGGTGCCTCGGCCAACAACTGTACAGCCGCCTCGCGATCTCCGCGAGCCAACAAGAGGTCCGCCAACGAAACCCGGTAGAGCGCCACCCAGGGCAGCAACTCCACCGCCCGGCGCAACGAAGTCTCGGCCTCGGCCTCACTGCGTGCAGCTAAATGCAACCGGCTGGCGGCGAAGTGGAACGGTCCGTGGTCAGGAGCCATGGCCAGGGCCTTCTCGAGGGACGCCCTCGCCGCCTCGACATTGCCCAGCTCCAGGCCGATCAGGGTGAGTTGCGTCAAGGCTCCCAGGTGGTCCGCTTGCCGCCGCAGGACCTCCTCGTAGATCCGATAGGCCAACACCGGCTGCCCGCGCTCTTGGGAGATGCGGCCGAGGCTGGCGAGCTGTGCCGGCGAGTCGGCCGTATCCGCCAAGCGGCGCTCGGTCCACTCCTCGGCCTCGTTCCACTCTCCAGCGCTCATCAATGCCTCCGCGAAGCGCATCTGGAAGCTGGCCGGAGGCTCGTTGAGGAGTCCGAGAATCTTGCGCAAGACTGCCACCTGTTGGCGAGCAGAGAGGGCCGAGCGGCGGCCGCGCCCGGGTAGCTGGCGGGCCAGGGTGTGCAACTCGATCGATCGGTGGGCCGCCTCGTCCCTGCCCAGCCGGCGTTCGAGATTGGCCACCAGGATATGAACGTCCTCGCGCAGGGGCTCGATTGCGGCGGCCCGCCGCCCGTGCTCGAGGGCGCGCTCAAGGTTGCCCAGCGCCTGATGGATCTTGGCCGCTTGCAGGTGGGCCGCCGAAGAGTCAGGATCCTGGGCCAAGGCCGCCTCGACCGCCGGCAAGGCCCGCTTCGGCTCCAGTTCAAGCAGGATCTGGGAACGCAGGTAGTGGACCTCAAGACCCTCGGGCAAACCCGCCACCGCCGCGAGTGCCGGTTCGAGCTGGCGCAGGCGATAGCGCGAGCGGCCTAGATGCAAACGGGCCTCCGCGTCGCCCGGCCGCGCCTCCAGGTAGCGTTCGAGCGCCTCGATGCCATGCGACAGGCTGCCTTCGCTGCCCGAGATCCAACCCACTCCCAAGCCGCGCAGAGACTCCAGACGGTCGGGATGGCTGGCCAGATCTTCGGCGAAGTAGCGCCGTGCCCATTCACCGCGGCCGAGCGCCAAGGCGTTCGTGCCCCGGTGAAAACTCAGATCGGAGTCGTTACCCCGCGGACAGCCGAAAGCCAAGAGACAGAGTAGGCTGGTAGCCACGGCAGCAGCCAGCCTGTACTTCCTGATTCGGCCTCTGGGCATCGGCAGAGTATATGTCGACCCAACTGGCTATTGACTGGCCTTGGCGTTGACTCGACGGAGAGGTAAAGTCGTGCCTGCATGGGATCCCGGCGCACCTTCTGGCTCTTGTCTCTCTGCTTTTTCCTTTCCGGTATCGCGGCTCTCATCTACGAAGCGGCTTGGAGCCAGCAATTCGCCCTCGTCTTCGGGACTTCCGAGCAAGCGGTGGCGACTGTGCTCGCGGCCTACATGGCCGGTTTGATGGCCGGCGCCCTGGTGGCCGGCAAGTGGGTTCATCGGGTACGTCGGCCACTGCGACTCTACGCTTGGCTCGAGTTGGGAATCGCGGTCTCTGCACTGCTGGTGCCCGCGGCCATGGGGTTGGCCGCGAAGGTTCAGACCCTTCTCCTCGGCGGCCTAGAGCTGCCGCCGGACGCCGGCTCCACCGGTTCGACCCTCTTCCACCTCGCGTCCGCCTTCGCCATCCTGCTCGTGCCCACAGGGCTGATGGGGGCCACCCTTCCCCTCCTGGCCCGCTACGCCGTGCGTAGCGAACGAGAGATCGGCCTGCGGGTCGGCCTGCTCAACACCGCCAACACCCTCGGCGCGGCCAGCGGAGCGATCCTGGCCGCCTTCGTGCTGCTTCCCGCCTTCGGCCTCACCGGCACCGTACTGGTCGCCGCCGCACTCGGCCCTTTGATCTTCCTGGCCGCCGTTTGGCTCGCTCGCGAGAGCCAACACAAGGCCGCACTGGGCGAGGGGCACGCCCCCTCGAAGCCATCCACCACGAGCCCTTCGCTGGTCCTCCACAACCGATGGGTGTTGCCTCTGGTGTTGATCTCCGGCGCCGTCTCCTTGACTTGGGAGGTGCTCTGGACCCGCCTGCTCTCGCACCTTCTGGGCGGCAGCCTCTACGCTTTCGGCACCATGCTCGCCACCTTCTTGATCGGCCTAGGGTTGGGCTCGGCGGCGGCGGCATTCTGGGCCAAGACCGTTGCGCGGGCGCGCCTCGCCTCGGCCTGGTGGTGGCTCAGCTCGGGGTGGCGGTCTTCTCGTGGTTGACCTTCATCGCCATCGACCACTTCCCCGCCCTCTTCGCCCAGCTCTCGGCGACCGCGACGGGAACCGGCAGACTGCCACTGGCGGGGCTTGCCTTACTACCCGGCACTCTGTTCATGGGAGCGGCCTTTCCATGCGCCGTCAAGTTAGTGACCACCTCGGCCAGCTCCGCGGGAGGCGCCACCGCCCGGGTCTATGGTTGGAACACCCTGGGCGCCATTTTCGGAGCCATCGGAACCGGCTTCCTGCTCCTGCCCTGGCTAAAGATTTCCGGCACCGCCATCGCCGCCATCGCCGCCAGTCTTGCCCTAGCGCTGGCGATTACCCTGGCCCCCGGCACGAGCGCGCGGCGGGGACGGTGGGCCGCCCTAGCTCCCGTCATCGCCCTCGGTACGCTCTTTGCCTTCCCACCGGCCACTCCCTGGAAGGTACTGCGAACCTCCCCGTTGTCCAAGAGCGGCCCGCTGCAAGGAGAGATCGCTTACTACGGGGTCGGTCGCGGCACCACCGTCTTGTTGATCGAGCGTGGCGCCAGCTGGCGGATGACCACCAACGGCCTGCCCGAGGCGTTGGTCTACCCGGGCGGCTCTCGAGTCGGCAGCTCCACCGTCGCTCGCTGGCTCTCCTTGCTGCCGGTAGCGGTGCGGCCGGCCACCCGATCGATGATGATCATCGGCCTGGGCGCCGGGATCACCGCCACGGCGGTACCGCAATCGGTCGACGAGGTCCACGTGGTGGAGTTGGAACCCGAGGTGGTCGAGGCCAACCGCTATCTGGCGCCGCTGCGCGGTGAGGACCCCTTGGCCGACCCCCGCCTTCAGCTGCGGATCAACGACGCCCGCACCGCCCTGATGCTGAGTACCCACAAGTTTGGCGCCATCGTCTCGCAGCCCTCCCACCCGTGGACGGCGGGCGCCTCGCACCTCTACTCGCGCGAGCTCTTCGCCCTGGTGCGGGATCGACTGGAGCCCGAAGGGGTCTTCGTGCAGTGGATCGGCTTGCAATTCGTCGATGGAGATCTTCTGCGCTCTCTAGTGGCAACGCTGCGGGAGATCTTCCCCTACGTGGAGGTATATCAGCCGCAACCCGGCGGCGCCGCCCTCTTCCTCTGCGGCCTGGCGCCACTCGACCTTCCCTCCGACCTGGCGACGATCCCCGGTGCCCAAGGCTGGCGCCGGATGGGCATCCTGGTGGTCGAGGATCTGCACGCCGCCCGCCTGCTCGATTCGGCCGGCAGCCAGCGGCTGAGCCAGGGCGCGCCGCTGGTCACCGACGGTCGCAACCTCCTGCAAACGCGCGCTCCGAAGATCCTCGGCCACTCTTTGGGTGGCCAAGGGCTACGCCAGCTGGCGGCCACCCACAGTACGTTCAACCAGGTACCGCCAAAGATCGACGGCATGTACTTGGTGCGCCGCCTGCTCGCCAATCGGCGGATCGATCAGGCGACGCGCGCCGCCGCTTCGCTGAACCGCCCAGGCCACCGTCAGGTGGCCGAAGCCCTGGTGCACCTGGCCCACGACCGTCAGCAAGCGGGGCGCAAACAGCTGCGCAAAGCCCTGTTCGAGGACGGCTTCGATGACCACGCAAAGGACCACGCGGTCCACGAACTGGTGCGGTTGAATCTACAAGCCGCGACCCGCGGCCGCCTCCCTCCCCGTCTACAACTGGAGTTGGATCAACGCCCGGTGGTCGCGGCGGTGGTGGAAGGCAGCCGGCGGATGGCCCTGCGCCGCGACCTTGCGGTGAGCGAGTTAGAGAGCACTCTGGCGGGGGCCGATCCACGCCATACCCTCTTTGCCGAAGCGACACGCTTGCGCATCTGGTGGCGGCAGCGCAGCGGCAAGCCAGCCCACGCCGTAGAAGCACTCGACTTGCTGGAACCCCTACTGGCCGCCCACACTTCGGACGGCCCCCGGCTAGTGGTCCTGCGCGCCCGCCTGGCCGTGCAAGCCGGCAAGATCGAGGTGGCCCTAGCCAGCCTAGAGGAGATCTGGCGCCTTTTGGAGAGCCGAGTGGAAGGCGGACAGGAGGACCGCTTCCCGGGGCGCCAACTCAGCCGCGACGCCCTCCAGGTGCTTTCGAGCATCCCCGCCAGCGAGCGAGAAGAACGCTGGACGAGGCTTGAAGCGGCACTGCCACTTCTAGGAGAGCACTGGGGCCGCTAGCTCCTGATACAGATCGACGGTGCGCCTTGCCATGACCTCGGTGTTGTAGTGCTCGCGTACGCCGGCCTGACCACTCTTGCCCAACTGGTCGCGGTAGGCAGGATTGGCGAGCAGGCGAGCGAGCGCCTCGGCGAGGGCGGCTGGGGAGTCGGGCTCCACGAGCAGCCCACCGCCAGTCTTTTCCAAGATCTCGGGGAACGAGCCATGGTTGGGCTGGACCACGGGCACCCCTTCGGCCATCGCCTCCAAGATCGACAACCCCTTGGCCTCCTGGTAGACGGTAGGCACCGAGAAGAGGTCGAGCGAGCGCAAGAAAGCCCGTTTCTGTTCTAGATCGACCTCTCCCAGATAGCGGAAACGCTCGCCCAAGCCTCGCGTTTGCAGTCGCTCTTCGAGCTTCTCAAAATAGGGCCGGTCCGCCGGTCCCAGGTACCCCGCGACGTGCAGATGCAACCTCTCGCCTCCGGGCCTCATCGCCAACTCTTCAAAGGCCTCGACCAGGTGGTGAAACCCCTTCTCGGGACAGATCCGCGCCAAATAGCCCACCACCGTTCGATCGCCTTCCCTCCCCCCCTCGCTCACCACTCCTTCCCCCTCCAACCCCTTCTCCTCGGAGTGCAACCGAATCCCCAGCGACACCACCCGCATCCGTTCGTCGTCCACCCCCAACAGTTCACGCATCACGTTGGCGTAGAACCGACTCGGAGCCACAAAAGCATCCGCCTCCCGCGCCCGCTCCGCCAACAACTCCAGAGTGCGCCCGCGCCAAGGCTCCTCAAGCTGCCCCAAGAACAAGTCCTCCCCCTGCACCGAAACCACCACCGGCACCCCGACCTCCTCCTTCAACCGCCGCACCGACCCCAAGAACAACGAGTTCATCCCGCAACCAGCAAACCAACTCCTCCACCTTGCTCGCATTCGGCCCTTCATCCCCCTCGAGCATCGCGACCGTCATCTCGCCCAACAGCTTGGCATTGGTCGAGGAAGCTCCCTTCGTCACCCAGCGCAAAAAACCCGGACGATCCATCCACCGAGTCAAAAACCGTGGCGCCCGCCGAAACCAACTCGACTTCTGCTGAAGATAGACGTTAATCGCACCAAAAAAAACCCGATCGATACTCACATCCTCCTCATCGGTACGCAGCGGCGTATAAGTCGGAATCAGCGCAACCTCATGCCCCAACTCCTGAAGCGCCCGAGCCAAAGTATTGTCATGAATACAACTCCCACAAATCATCCCCCCCGCCCCCGCCGCGATGTAAGCAATCCTCACGTCACATACCCCTCACCATCACCGCCAGCCCCCCGCAAGCTCAGCCCCATTCTCCGACCAACTCTTCTCCGAGAGCCTCCGGCACCTCCACCTCCCGCGACAAAGCCTCCAAAAACTCCCCCACCGGCTCCCGATAAATGTTCCCCACCAGCATGTGAATCAGATCCTTACGCAGATGCGGCGAAGCTTTCAAGAAGCGGCCAAAACTGAAATCCCGGTCATAGTAAGCATAGATCAACCGCCGCATCGCCTCCATCCCCGCGATGAATCGCTCCCCATGCCTCCCCAAACTCGCCCCCGAAAGATCCCCCTCCGCAAGACCGGCACAAATCGAATCCGCCGCCATTTCCCCCGACTTCAAAGCGAAGAAGACCCCCGTCGAGTAAATCGGATCTAGAAACCCAAAAGCGTCTCCCACCATCGACCACCCCGCCCCCGCCATTCGCGTCGCCCGATACGAAAAATCGCGCGCCACCCGAATCGGCATCGCCTGCTTCGCCTTCGCCACCCGCTCGGCCACCACCGGACACAGCGCCATCTCCGCATGGAAGGTCGCCTCCGCCCCGCCCGTTCGATTGCGGATCAAATAGTCGATCGGCCCCACCACCCCAACGCTCACCGTGTCGTCCGGCAACGGGATATACCAAAACCAAGAACGCTCGCCGCGGGTGTGCAAGATGACCGTCGCCCCCTCGTCGATACCCGGCTCACGATGGGCGCCCCGATAGTGCGTGTAGATCGAAGCATTGCGCAGATTCGGCTCCTCTCGCTTGAGGCCGAAACGGTTGGCCAGCGTCGTTTTCTGGCCGGTCGCGTCGACCAAAACCCGACAGCCGATCTCGCGGCGCACTCCCTGGCCATCGACGATCACCACACCCCGCGCGGGACCGTCCTCCCGCCCATCACCATCAAACAAGACCTCGGCCATATTCACCCCGCGGCACACCTCCGCCCCCAGCCGCGCGGCGTTGGTGAGGAGCATCTGGTCGAACTCGCTACGCACCACCTGCCAGGTATGCGAACTCTCGTGGCCGTCGAACTCGGTGAAGTAGAAGGGCATCGTTCCCTTTCCCGCACCGCTGAAAAACTGCACGCTCTGCTTGTTGACAAAGCGGCTCGCCTTCATCGCGTCGAGCACACCCAAGCGCTCAAAAGTCCAGTAGGTCGCCGGCACCAGCGACTCTCCGACCTTGAAACCAAACTCCTTCGAGCGCTCCACGAGCAGCACCCGGTACCCCTGCTGGGCTACCAGCGCGGCCACCGTGGATCCGGCGGGGCCGCCCCCCGCCACCACCACGTCGTAGTCCTCGGCCCTGGGCGAAGCCTCCGTCATCGCCACCCCTCTTGCTTCATCGGCCACCGCTTAAAACCGAAACTCAGCGCCCACCGTGGCGGCGAACGGCCGCCCCGGAATCACCGAGGTCGAGCCGAAACCGCGCGTTTCGTACTCCGTGTCGGTGAGATTGTCCAGCCGCAAGGTCCACCGCCAGTCGTGCCAGTCGTAAGCGACGGCCGCGTTGAGCAGCCCGTAGCCATCCAACTCGGCGGCGTTGTCCTCGGCGATGAACTGCTCGCCCACGTAGCGCCCTCCCAGACTGAGGGTCAAGCTCTTGCCGAAGCGCTTGCTGAGCCAGAGATTGGCCAGATGTTCGGGCGCGAAGGCGGCGCGGTTACCCGAGCGGTCAAAGGTCTGAAAGGTCGGAAAACCGCTGGCTTGGAAGCCGACGAAGAGGCGTTCGGCAAACCGAGTCAACTCGGAGTCGGTGTAGGCGTAGGCAAAGGTGGCGCTCCAGCCCGGAGCCGGCTGCGCCTGCATCTCCAGCTCAACCCCGCGCGAGCGCTGGTCACCCGCCTGCTGGGTGAAGCCGTTGTCGTCGGGAATGGCGATGTTCTGGCGCTCGATCTCGTAGGCGGCGAGGCTGGCGGAGAGCCGGCCGCCAAAGAGCCGCTGGCGCAGGCCGAGTTCGACCTGGCGGCTCTCCTCCGGCTTCCGCTCGCCCACCACCCGCACCGAGGGCGGGGCGAACGACTGGCCGAAGTTGACGTAAATCGCCGTATTGCCCACCGGTGAAAAGACCACTCCCACCATCGGGCTCAGTTCGCCGTCGTCGCGCTTCGTGCCGCTCAAGCGATCCTCGAAATCGATCGTGTCGTAGCGCAGACCGACGAGCAGCTGCCAGTGATCGTTGAAGCGCATCTGATCGATGAAGTAGGGCGCCATCACCGTCGTCTCACTGTCTCCCGCCGCGGGTAGCGCCAGCGGGACCTGCGGGCCCGGAGTCTCCACCGGGTTGAGCAACGAGATCGTCAGTAGGCTGAGAATATCTAGCCTGTAGTCATCGCGCGCCACGCTCACTTCCACCCCGGCGAGCAGGCGGTGGCTGACCGCGCCGGTCACCGTCTCGAGGGTCACCTCCAACTGGTCTCCCCACAGGCGTTGATCGTTGTCGAGAGCGATCTGGGTGCGAAAGATCAAGCCGTCAAACCCCGGCCGCGCCGGCACCGCTCCGGTGATCAGGGTCCCCGCGGAGAGCCAGTCGAGCTGGCGGCCGTAGAGCTTGTTGCGCAGGGTCCAGCGATCCGAGAAGGCGTGCTCGAAGTCCACCTGGAAGCGCAACAAATCCTGTTCCGAGTTGTCGCTGGGGGGGGCGTAGGAGAGGTCGCGGGAGACCTGGTCGGTGACCACCCCGCCGATCAGCGGCAGGCCGGCGTCTGGCCGGTAGTCGGACGACAGTGCCTCGATGTTGAAGTGGAGCGAAGTTTCATCGTTCGGCCGCCAGGTCATGGTCGGATTGAAGGCCACCACCTCGCCCTCGCGGCCATCGCGCCAACCGTCCGTCTCGCGGTAAAGGCCGTTGAAGCGAAAAGCCAGAGCACCGTCGTCCGACGCTCGGTTCCAGTCGACCTTGCCTTCGGCGGTACCGAAGCTGCCGAAGGATGCGCTGAGCAAGCCAAACTGCGCCGGCACCGGCTGCTTGCGAACGATGTTGACCGCCCCCGCCAGCGGGTTGGGACCGTAAAGAAACCCACTCGGCCCCTTGAGCACCTCGACCCGCTCCGCGTTGTAGAGCTGGTAGAAGGTCACTTCCGGCTCCGGTGCACCGTCGGTGAGAATCAGGCCGCTGGATAGCGAGTCGAATCCACGGACGACGAAGTAGTCGAAGACGCCGGAGCCCGTTTGCACGTTGAGGCCACTGACGTTCTTCAACGCATCGCCGAGCACCCTGGCTCCCTGGGCCGAGAGCAAGGGCAGATCGACGACCCCAACATGGGCCGGCGTCCACTCCAACTCGACCGGCAGCTTGGTGGCGATGGTGCTGGAGGTCGGCGCGAACTCCAAGCTCGCGCGCACGAAGAGCTCGTCGGTCACGGTGGTCGTCGGCGGGACGGCCTCCGCCGCCTCCTTCTCTTCGGCGGGCTGCGCGCCCGCCATCACGGAAAAGAGTGCAACGAAGATCATCAGGAGGGCGGCGATTACGCCTCGGTCGGCCGGATTTGCAAGGCTGCTTGTAGACACAGGTAGTCCTCTTGGAGGGTGGAATTGGAGGGTCTAGTCGGAGGTCTAGTTCGGCGGACTAACCGCGCAGGTCTAGCACCACGAGTTGTTTCTCACTACGCAGGTACAGCCGGCCGTCGGCCAGAGTCGGCATGGTCCAGGTCTTGGTCTTGAACACCTCGGTTCGCGCCTTCTCTTTGTAGCTCTCGGGAGTCGCCTCGACCAAGGCCAGGACTCCGCGCTCACTGAGCACGATCAGGTGGCCGTCGGCGTAGATCAAAGAGCCCTTCTCAAAGCCTCGCTGCTTCCAGCGCTCACTGCCAGTAGCGGCTTCGACACATTTGAGCGTGCTGCCGTCGAAGCCATAGAGGAAGCCGTCGACCAGCACCGAGCTGTTGAACTGGTTCTTCATCACTCGGCTACGCCAGACCTCGACACTCTCCACCGTGTCCCCTTGCTTCTTGATCTGAAAAACGGCCGCCCCAACGTCGTAGCCCGAGGAGACGAAGATCTTGTCGGGGGCGATGAAGATCGGCATCGCGGCGTTGACGTCGTAGGAGGTCTCCCAAGACTCGCGCCACAACGGCTTGCCGCTCGCCGGATCGACCGAGACCAGCCCCGAGCCGGTGAAGAAGACCACTTGACGCTGGCCGGCGGCGGTAAAAGCGAGGGGGGTCGAGTAGCCCGGGATGTCGGTCTGCGAGGCCCATTTGAGCGACCCGGTTTTCTTGTTGAAGGCCAAGAGCGAGTGGCCTTCGCGACCCCCGGCATCGATCAGCAGGAGGTCCCCTTCGATCAACGGCGATACCGAAACTCCCCAGGTCGGCACCTTGGCACCGAACTTGGCCACCAGATTGACCTCCCACAACACCTCGCCACTCTGGCTATTCAGAGCATAGAGGCGGCCGAGGGCGCTGACCACGAAGACCCGCTCGCCCTCGATCAGGGGGGTTGAGCGGGGTCCGTTGCCGAAGTTGTCGGGCCGGTCCTCGTCGGTGCGAAAGCGCCACAGCTGCTTGCCAGTGGCGGCGTCAAAGGCGACCGTGTACTCGTCCTTGCCATCGCCGAACATGGTGTACACGCGGCCCGCACTGACCGAAACGGCCGAATAGCCATCCCCCAGTTCGGCCTTCCACAGCTGTTGCGGTCCCGCCTCTGGCCAGCTCTTGAGCAAGCCGGTCTCGGTGGAGACTCCATCGCTATTGGGTCCCCGATAGGCCGGCCAATCGGCCGCCAGTAGCGGCTGGGCGAAGGCTGCCAGAGCGAGGGTGAGTAGGGAACCGGCCAGGGTGAGAGTTTGGCGAAGAGTCATCGAAGTCCTCCTTCTAGGTGTAGCGAGAGTTGCGGTACTGGTCTTGGTAGAACTCGGGGAGGAGCAAATCGGCGCGCAACAGGCCCTGACGGGTGAGGCGAACGCTATCGTCGCCCAGTTCGACCATTCCTTGGTCGGCGAGACGAGCGAAGACCGCTGCGAACTCTTGGAAGACCTCGGCGCCGAACTTCTCTCGGAAGTAGCCGCCGCCGAGTTGGCCGAGCTTCAGTTGCAGAATCAGCTCACGAATCAGCTGCTCCTGGTGGTCGGTGGCAAAGGCGCGGCCGAGTGGCAAGCGGCCTTCGCCCACCGTCGCGAGGTACTCGCCCCAGCCATCGACATTCTGAAAATGAACACCGGAAAGGTGCGAGAAGGAGGCCACGCCGGCCCCGACCATGTCGCAGCCGTGCCAGACCGAATCCCGGTAGACGAAGCGGCAGTCTTTGTCCTTGCGCACCACGGTGTAGGCGCTGGAAACCTCGTAGCCCGACTTCTCCAGCTCTTCGAAGGCGTAGTCGTGCCAGGCCCGCTTGGTCTCCCAGTCGGCCAGCGGGGTGGTCAAAGTGCCGTCCTGAACGCTTTGCGCGAAACGGGTATTGAAGGGCACTTCCATCTGGTAGACGGTGACGCTGTCGGGCGCCAGATCGACCGTCTTGGCCACCGTCTCGCGCCAGCTCTTCCAGTTCTCGCCGACCATGCCGGCGATCAGGTCGATGTTGAGTTGATCAAAGCCGACCTCTTCGATCCACGGCAGGCAGCGCCAGATCTCTTTGGATTGATGGGCACGGCCGTTGATGCTCAAGATCTCGTCGTCAAAATTCTCGATCCCCAGCGACAGCCGGGTCACCCCAATCTCGCGAATCGCCTCCAGTTTGGAGCGCTGGAG
>QIHU01000714.1 GCA_003231035.1 Acidobacteriota bacterium | reverse complement strand
ACTCGGTAGAGGTCGATGCTCGCGTCGAAGTGGGCATCCGCCGGTTGCGCCAAACGCTCGCCCAGGCGCCGCGCCGCCTCCCAGGCTTGCCCTTCGTCTTTGAGAGCCGCCACCTGAAAGCGAAACCTGCTGGGCAGGACCGCCGTCGCCGCCGGCTCCACCGTCAGGGGCGCTTCGAGGGCGACTTGGGTGGGCTCACCTTGGGTGGGCGAAGGAATCTCGACGGTAACCGCCTCGTTGCAGCAAGGCAGTTGGACCCGTTCTAGATCGGTCCGCAACCCCACCCGTACCCAAACCGTTGCATCGGCGGGGTGAGCGGCGGGGGTCAACGATGGCGAGAGCGATGCAGCTCCACCGGCAGCGGCTGAATCGGCCAAGGCAGGAGGCGAAGACTCAGGTTGGCTGCGCGCCACGACGGTGGCTGGTGCCTCTCGCGCAGCCGGCTCAACCCTTGACGACAGGTCTGACGACGGATCCTCATCCTTGGCGCCGGACGGTGGCGCGCTCCCCTCGTTCACCGCGGGTGGCAGCGAGGGCCGACCCCGAACGCTACAAGCGATCAACAAGCAAAGGAGGGCGCCGAGCACCCAGCGCTGTCGAGTCAAGGAGTGTTCTCCGCCACCGTTGGCATCCGGGGCGAGTCCATCGCCCCCCTCTCCGAGCGGACCAGCGCCACCACCGATGCGCCAAGCCAAACATGCAGAAGCTGGGCCAGCAAGCCCTGTAGCAGCTGGCCACCGATGTTGACCAGCAAACTGGCCCCCAGTGAGCCGGCACTCCATGCCCTCAGCACGACCCTCGGCGAAAATAAGGCCAGGGAGAGCGCGAACTCGGCCGCGATCCAGACTCCAAAGAGAACCGACACCGCCCCCAGCCGCCGCCTCAAGAGGTGAAGCGCACACTTGAGCGAAGGCCACAGGCCCGAGCCCTCGCGGGGTAGGTCAGCCATGGCCAGCCTGAAGACCGCGACCAAGGTCAAGGAGAGAAAGGTCAGGGGCAATGCCCCTCCACCTCCGACCCCAACCGCGGCCCACCCCAGCCACTCTTGGCCACCGGAGACAGTAAGCTCGATCAGTCCTCCGACCAGCAGACTGAGCGCCAAGCCGGCCACCAGAAAGAACAGAATCAGGCCTACGAAACGCCACAGGTAGCGCCCACCCCAGGCGAAGAAATCGCCCATCGAGAAGGTCTTGAACCAGGCGGCGGAAGAAGCCCCCGGCGGCGCTTGCCGGTCGGCGCTCACCAGGATCCCAAAGGTTCCCGACTCGGTAAACGCCCAGACCAGCAAGGCCACGACCAGGAGCAGGAAAGATCCCGCCAGCGAGATAGCGAAGAGTCGCGGTTGCTCCGCGATTTGTACCATCAGGTCGCGGACCCAGCCCTCCAGCGCGGCGAAGTCGCGAGGCGGTGGATCCAACGCTCCACGCCCGGTGGCGATCACCGGCAACCCCATCGCTAGTAACGAGAGCAACCCCATGGTCAGCGCCAGCAGCCAACGCAGCGGCACCAGCCGCCAGTTCGATCGCACCATCGCGGCGCCGCGCGCCATGCTGTCGACCGCCGAGAGTCGAGTCACAGCCGCCGCCGCTGCATCAAGATGTCGCGCCGGTAGTCGCCCGCCGCGTCGAGGATGATCGGCTTGGCCATCTCACAAAGCCGGCTGACGAGGGTCGAAGGCATGCGGTGGGCCAACGGCTCGGGCGCCAAACCACCACCCGGTTCAGCACCACGATCGAGGGAGCGCGCCTCGTCGCTCCCCACCACCAGCGGGTGATTGGTGGTGAAGAGGGTCGGCAGACGCGAGGTATAGCGACCATTGATAATCAAATAGAGCAGATCCTGCACCCAGGCGCTCGGTTTCTGGGCGCCGAGTTCATCGATCACTAACAACTCGGCGCCGAGGATCGGATCGAGGATCCCGCCTTTGCTCAACGGCGAGCCGGGCCTGAAAGTCGCCTGGATCTGATGAATCAAGGCGGTGAACTCGACGAAACGGCCGCGCACTCGGTAGCGCTGGATTAGGGTGGTGAGAATCGAACAAGCGAGATGCGTCTTCCCGGTTCCCGTGGGGCCTACGAAAATCAGCCCCGAGTCGCTGAACGAACCATCGCCGCGCAAGAACTCCTCGACGTAGCGCTCGCTGGCGACGCGCGCCCGCTGTAGCTGATCGCGGATCCCCGCCTGCTCGTGGGCGGTGGAAAAGCGGGCCAGGCTGCAAGCCCGGTAGCGCGGCGGAATTCCGCAGGCGGCCAATAGCCTCGGTCCCAGGTCGTCGCGTCGACAATCGCACGGCGACGCCGATCCCGCCCCACCGTCTTCGTGCAATATCCAACCGCGGTCTAGACACAGAGGGCATGAAGGATTGGACTCGGCCGGAGCAGCCTGGTTGGCCGGCGGAGGGGCCATGACCTGAAGACGACGCATGGCCGAATTCTAGCAGCCTGGAAGCGGCGACGACGACCCGCGACGACTCTCGCTCCTCCCCAGTGCCGCCAGCAAAGCTATCGTTTGGTCGGTAACCCCACCTTGACCTTGACCAAGGCCTGGCGGCGGTCGACACCCGCCCGCCGCTCGCGGGTGAGTTGACGGGTGAGCTTGCGCAGCTCGCCCAGCTCCGACTCCAGTTGATCGATCCGCTCGCGCATGTTGAGAACCACCTCAACCCCGGCCAGATTGACTCCCAGCTCGCGGGTCAAATTGAGGATCAGTTCCAGGCGGCGGATGGCGCGGTCGTCGTACAACCGGGTATTGCCGGCGCTACGGGTCGGGGTGATCAACCCTTCGCGCTCGTACATCCGAATGGTCTGCGGATGAAGATCCAGCCGCTTGGCGACGACGCTGATCAACACGTAGCGTTTGCTGCTGGTCTTGCGCTTTGGGCTCTTGGCTTCTGACATTGATTACTTTTCCCGAATCACCAGATCGACCGGCTTGCCAGGGCGGGTTTACCCTACCGCCCTGGCTACCGATGGTCGACTCTCAGAACAAACTCAGCTGGCCTTTTCGTCGACTTCAACGTACTCGGCGTCGATCACATCTTCCTCCTCAGCGGAGTCACCGCCATCAGCGGAGTCACCGCCCTCGGCCGCTGAGCCCTCGGCATCGGCCGCCGCTTGCTTGTACATCGCTTCAGCCAACTTGTGCGAGGCCTGCTCGAGCTTCTCGGCAGCCGCTTCGAAGGCCGAGGCATCATCCGCCTCGAGCACCTTCTTGGCTTCGCCGAGCGCCTCTTCGACCGTACCTTGATCCTCCGCTTCGAGCTTTTCCTTGTTCTCGCTCAGCGTTTTCTCCGTGGTGTAGATCAAACTGTCGAGGCGATTGCGCGACTCGACCTGCTTGCGGCGAGCCTTGTCGTCATCGCTGTTCGCCTCGGCATCCTTCACCATCTGATCGATGTCGCCCTCGTCGAGACCGCTCGAAGAGGTGATGGTGATCTTCTGCTCTTTGCCGGTTCCAAGATCCTTGGCCGAAACGTTGACGATACCGTTGGCATCGATGTCGAAAGCCACCTCGATCTGCGGCACACCGCGCGGCGCGGAAGGAATGCCAGCGAGCAGGAAACGGCCCAGCGTGCGGTTGTCCTTGGCCATCTCGCGCTCCCCCTGGAGCACGTGCACCTCCACCGAAGTCTGGTTGTCGGCGGCGGTCGAGAAGATCTCGCTCTTGCGGCTCGGAATCGTCGTGTTGCGCTCGATCAGCTTGGTGCCGACCCCACCCAACGTTTCGATGCCTAAGGAGAGCGGGGTCACGTCGAGAAGGAGAACGTCCTTGACATCACCGGCCAGAACGCCACCCTGGATGGCGGCGCCGATGGCGACCACTTCGTCGGGGTTCACACCCTTGCTCGGCTCCTTGCCGAAGACTTCCTTGACCAGCGCCTGGATCGCCGGCATGCGAGTCTGCCCCCCCACCAAGACGACTTCGTCAATCTCGGATACGGCGAGGCCGGAGTCCTTGAGCGCCTGGCGACAAGGGCCGGCGGAACGCTGGACCAAATCGCCGACGAGTTGCTCCAACTTGGCTCGGGTCAGGTTGATGTTGAGGTGTTTCGGGCCGCTCGCGTCGGCGGTGATGAAGGGGAGGTTGATGTCGGTCGCGTTGGCGCTCGAGAGCTCGATCTTCGCCTTCTCGGCAGCCTCCTTGAGCCGTTGAATCGCCATCGGATCCTGCCCTAAGTCGATCCCCTGGTCCTTCTTGAACTCGGCCAGCAGCCACTCCATGACTTTCTGGTCGATATTGTCGCCGCCGAGGTGGGTGTCGCCGTTGGTCGCCTTGACTTCCACCACGCCCTCGCCCACTTCGAGGATCGAGATATCGAAGGTACCGCCACCGAAGTCGTAGACCGCGATGATCTGGTCCTTCTTCTTGTCGAGACCGTAGGCCAGGGCCGCCGCCGTCGGTTCGTTGACCAGGCGCTCGACCTTCAACCCGGCAATCTTGCCGGCGTCCTTGGTCGCCTGGCGCTGCGAGTCATTGAAGTAGGCGGGAACGGTGATGACGGCGCGTTCCACCTTCTCACCCAGATAGTCCTCGGCCGCCTGCTTCAGCTTTTGCAGCACCATGGCTGAGATTTCCGGCGGCGAGTACTTCTTGCCGTCGATCCCAACCCGCGCGTCGCCGTTCTCGGCGCCGGTCACTGAGTAGGGCACCATCTTCATTTCTTCGGACACTTCGTCGTATTTGCGGCCCATGAAGCGCTTGATCGAGAAGATCGTCTTCTCAGGGTTGGTCACCGCTTGACGCTTGGCGACTTGCCCGACCAGGCGGTCTCCATTTTTGGCGAAGGCAACGACCGAAGGAGTGGTCCGGTTGCCTTCGGCGTTGGGGACTACTTTGGCGTCGCCCCCCTCCATGACGGCGACGACACTGTTGGTCGTACCGAGGTCAATTCCAATAATTTTGCTCACAACTCTGCTCCTCTAGGTCAATTGCGCGGTCTATTTCAAGGCGGGTCTTGCGTGCGGTTTCCAGTCACCAACGACGCTAGGTTACAAATCTTAGTGCCGCTCTGTCAATCTCGGTCACGGTATATATGACAGGAATGGACTAAGATTTATTCCAAAAACTGCCAAAATCAAGAGAAAATCGGGGGCTTCTCCTCCGCACCCCTTCACCGCCCCCAAACCGTGGCCCAATCAGGGACTATCGCAAGAGCACCAGGGGCGGCTTGGTGGAGGCTTCCTCGGGCGCCAGGTAGCGAGAGTCCAGCAACAAGTTGCCCGTGGTCGACTCGCGGGCGGCCGCCGAATCGACCGGCCGGCCGTGGTCCACGGGCTGCACCACGTAGCTCTCGGCATCGGGGGTGACGGCGAGCGGCCGCCCTAGGGGATCGAAGAGTTCGGCCCGCGAAAGTAGCTCGCGCTCGATCAGGCGCTCTAAATCATTGGGAAAGCGGCCTTCGACCAAGTAGTAGGTTTTTGCCGCGCGATCGATTCGTTGGTAGATCGACAGGCGCAACGCTTTCTCCAAATCGGCTCGATTCTCCGTTTGCCAGGGTAACGGTAGCGGCAAGTGAAGAGGAGCACGGACCGCCAGAAGGACCAGCAGAACCGCGGTCAAAAGGCCGAGAAGCCTCCCAGGCCAGATCAGGGTCGCCACACCCTGGCGTGCCGTCACCACCGCGGGATCGAGGATCTCTCCCAGATCCATCGCGGACTCCTCGGCGGAGCCCTCGTACAACCCTAAGTCGACCGAGTCCTCCGGCAGCGAACCACGCAGAGCCCCTGCCTGATCATCCTCCAACATCGGCTCTGGTCCGGTAGCGATCGGCGACAGCGCCCCGGTATCTCTCGCCGGCGGTTTGCGTACCGGCTTGCCACCACTGGGCTCGCACCGCTTGGCCAAGCCAGCTTCGAGGAGACGATGCAGCGAGTAGCGTACCTTGTACTCGTCACTCGCCGTCGCGATCACCAGATTGGCCGCCGTCAGCCCGCCGGGCGAGTGCGCCATCTGCTCCAGGACCGAGCTTTCATGCTCACTGACCAAGATCACGTCGCCATCGGGACGAGCCAGCTCGTCCCCCTCCTCGCGCACCCGGACTGGCATGAGGCTATCGACCCTATCGTAACTGGACCACGAGTCGGGGATCGTTGGATGTCCTTCGCCCGCCGCCTCGGTGACCGAGCGGATGAGCACTTCTTCGATCGAGATGGGCGGAAAACCCTCCTCGTAGGAGACCTCGTCACCGCTGTAGAACTTGAACTCGCCCTGGTCCCAAGCCAGGAGTTCCACCAATAGCTGATAGGTGTGAAAGCGCAGAGCGGTGAGTAACCCGTCGCGGTCCACATGGCCCCGTTCGACCAAAAGGTCGATCAAGCGACCACCGCCCGATTGATGTTCGGCCGCCACGGCGGAGAAATCGTTGGGGCTGACCAGACCCTGGCCAGCCAACACTTCGCCCAAGGACTCTTCGAGAGTCTGGTTGAGCGAGTCGGCCGCAACCACCTTGCCGGCGAGAAAGGAGATGGCGACGATATCCGCTTCGCCCTGCACGGTCAGAATTCCAGTCTTGCCTTGCTGCGAGATCAGCTGCAGGATCTCAGGCAGCTGGAAAACGTCGAGGGTTCCCTCAATCGCCATCAGGGCGCCTCCTCAGTCCGCAGTTCGAGGAGCCAGCGTACCAACAACAAGAGGGCGAGTCCCACCAGGGCGATCAACCAGGGCAAGCTCTGGCCGGAGTCGAAGCCCCAGGGCAGGCGATAGAACCAGCGGCGGCCCATGGGGATGAACAGCAAGCCGAGCGGCGGGAGCCAGGCGAGATAGGCACGAACCCCGTGGCCTTGCTGGGCGGAGTCGAGCCCCGGCACCAAGGTGCGCATCAGGCGCTCGCCGGTCCCAGAACTCTCCGAGGCCCACTCCGGCAGGTCGCTGTACCCATATTGACGCCGCACCAGATGCAGCCCCGCGGCGGCGGCCAAGAGCACCACGAAGAGAAGCGGGGTCAGGAACTGTCGCTTCAAGGCGATGGAATCGGTCTCAGCCTCGGCCGAGCCGCGGTGGCTGAGCAGAGTCTGGCGAATCTCGCCCCCGCGCACCAGGCCGCCATTGAAGGCCAGCACACGGTCGGGACCAGCCCGTTTGAGCCAGTCGGTCACCCGTCCTTCGTCGATCGCCGCGGCTCGATCCAGCATGGCCCGCGACTCGCTATAGAGAAAGCCCTCGTTGTACGCCTGGCTCAGATTGTAGAGCGCGGCGGCATTGCCCGGATCGGCGTCGACACCTTTCTGAAACGCCTCAATGGCGCTGGTGTAGTCACCCTGGAGAAAATGAAAGGCCCCGAAGTTGACCAGGATGCTCGCGTTGGCCGGCTCGGCCGTCAACACTTCGCGATACAGCGGCTGCGCCAACTCCCACTGCCCTAGCATGCGGTGCACGTCGGCGAGCAGGTGCTTGACCGGTACGCTCTCGGGTTCCATCGCCCCCAGGACTCCAAGGTCGGTAAACAACCCGCCGTACAGCCGATGCTCGCGCAGGTGTTCCACCGCTTTGATCGGTGGCAGCAGCTCGACCGTCGCTCGCCGGTTGCATTGGGTCAAGATCCAGGGAGCGACCGCCACCAGCGCCCACAACGCCACCAGTGTCGCGCGCTCGCTGAACGAACCGTAGCCCCATAGCAGGACCGACCAGTAGAGCAGCAACCAGAGCAGTCCGTAGGGCAGCAGCAGGGGCCACAGTAGACCCACGATGGCCAACACGTAGGCTAGCCAGCGAGGTGCCAACCGATCCGCGAAACGCACCGCGTCCCGGATCACCCCACCGCCATGGGTGGCCATTTCAACGGCCACGAAGAGCGCTGCCGCCGCCATCGTGACCCACAGGAACCAAAGGACCAGGTTGAGCGCTCCCAAGCGCCGGTGCTGAGGCGAGCGCAGGTAGCGCCACAGCCCTTTGAAGTCCCAGCCAATCGCCTTCAAGCGGTCCCCTCGCGAGCGCTCCACCGAAGCGTAAGCGAAAGCGGTCTCCGGGCGCAACGGATCGAGTTGATCGGCCGTGTGCAAAGCCCAGTCGGCGCGCTCGAAGTCGCCCGACCCGGCGACCCGCAACGCTTTCACCAGAGCCCCCAAGCTCAGGTCAGGAAGGCTCTCGAAACCCAACTCGTGGGTGGTTGAGAGTAGACTGTCGACCACTATCCGTGCATGTTCCGGGTCATTTTGGGCCCAAGCAGTCATCCATTCCAGCCACAGTTTCTCAAGCCGCTGCAACTCGCGCTGCGCCACGCTGGTCAGCTCGATACCCGTTTGGTACGGGTCGAGACCCTCTGGGTCAGCCACGGGTGGCTCGACTGAGAGTTGGGGCGATGCGGTGCTCACCGGCACGGCGTCAGCACTCGCCTCCCCTTGCGCGGACACACCGGTGCCCTGTACGCCCAAGCAAGAAAGGAGTACTAGACTCTTAATTAGGATCGACATGTGAACGAATCAGAGAAGACCAGCACCGACGGCCT
This sequence comes from Acidobacteriota bacterium, assembly GCA_003231035.1. Classification (GTDB taxonomy): domain Bacteria; phylum Acidobacteriota; class Thermoanaerobaculia; order Multivoradales; family SZUA-115; genus SZUA-115. The sequence goes on along the minus strand of QIHU01000714.1, from coordinate 6,352 downwards.
AGATCGCCCTCCTCGGACGAACCTCGATCGGCCAGCTATCCACTTTTTTGCACGTACCGCACCCGCAGCTGATACAGGGTGTCTTCGAGGAAAGAGGCTTCTTGGGCCTGAAGATTCCCCCCTGTTGATTGCCGGAGGATATCCAGGAGATCGATATAGAATCGAGCGAGTTCCAGATTCTCCGCCGTCTGGCCACCCGGCAAGGGCTGATCCCCCAGGTAGACCGTCGCCGGCTCGGCCAGCGCCGCCACCAGATCGTAAAAACGGGGGGCCACATCCGGCCCAATGGCCGAAAAACCGGGTGGTGACGCCTGCCTCTGAACCACCGGCTCCGTATCCTTAGCGGGCTCGGACTCGGCCGTGGGCGACGGTGTTGCCGTGCTGGGCTCCTCCTCCGGCTCCGCCACTGGCGGACTGTCTGCCTCCACCTCATCGAGGAAACGATACTCATCACGCAGCTCGCCATCGAGCGTGAACATCCTCTTGTCGGTGACCTTAAACCCTGAATCGGCCACTGCGGCTCCCTTCCTCTTCAACCAATCTTCAGACGGCTTCAAGCTAGTTCAGCCAGCTCGCCATCGGCGAACCCCTTCGATTTGCGACTGTCTCAACGGACGGCGGTTACGGTATCGTAGCAAGCTGAAATTGCTTTGAGCAAGGCAACCACACCGAGTAGGCCCTCCCATGACACCCCCCAAAACCGCCACCAACCTCGATGATTTGCTTACTCTGGTAGCTCGGTTGCGCGCCCCGGACGGGTGTCCTTGGGACCGTAAGCAACAACTGAGCGATTTGCGCTCCTACCTGCTCGAAGAGGCTCACGAAGTGGCGGCGGCAATCGACGGTGGCGATCCCGACGAGTTATCCGGCGAGTTGGGCGACCTCCTTTTTCAGATCGCCTTCATTGGCCAACTGGCCGAGGAAGCCGGTTCCTTCCGCCTTAGCGATTCCATCGAACGGGTCCACCGCAAGATGATCGAACGTCACCCTCACGTCTTCGGTGACGCTGAACCGCTCACCGAGGCCAGCGACGTTGCGCAAGCGTGGGAGCGGCGCAAGGTCGAGCAGCAGCCGCGGCGCGACAGCCTGCTCGAAGGCATCGCCGCCTCGCTGCCCGAGTTGGTCGCCGCCTACCGTTTGACCCAGAAGGCCGCCGGAGTCGGCTTCGACTGGCCCAACGCCGAGCAGGTTCTCGACAAGCTCAACGAAGAGGCCGACGAGTTGCGCCAGGCGATTCAGGCTGACAACGGCACCGGCGACCACCGCGAAGAGCTGCGCGAGGAGCTGGGCGACATCTTGTTCACCGTGGTCAATCTGGCTCGCAAGCTCGGTGTCGACCCCGGTTCCGCCCTGGCACAAACCAACCTCAAGTTCCGTCGCCGCTTCCACCACATTGAGCGCCGCCTGCGTGGCCAAGGGCGAACGGTCAACGATGCCACTCTCGAGGAGATGGAGTCCCTGTGGAGGGAAGCCAAGGAGTTGGCCCCGGAAGAGACCTTGAAAACGCCCCTACCCCAACCCGACTAGGTCGAGCAACTTCAAGGCGTTCACCGAAGTCGCGATGCCCTCGCGCAGGCGATAGTCGAAGGTCATGGGGGGGCCGTCGCCCTCGGTGTGAACCGTCTCGCGGAAGTGGACCGGATGGCAGCCCTCGGCGAGCCCCTCCATGTCAGCCAAGGCAAGATCGTGAGTGGAGACAGCACCGATCGCCTCGAGTCCCACCAGATGGAGCAAGACCCGACGCACCGCCAAGCGCCGTTCAGGAGCGTTGGTGCCGCGCAAGATCTCGTCGAGCAGGAAGAGGAGGGTGCGCTCGCCGCCGGCATGGCTCACCGTGGCCAGTTCGACGATCTCCTTGAGCCGGCGCAGCTCCGCCATGAAGAAGGAGTACCCATCGGTCAACGAATCTTCGACCAAAACGCTGGTCCCCAGGGTCACCGGCGACAGCTCGAAGTGTGTCGCGCACACCGGCCCCCCGGCCTGCGCCAAGACCACATTCACCCCTACCGCGCGCAATAGGGTGCTCTTGCCGGACATGTTGGAGCCGGTGACCAACAGGAAGGTACCCGGAGGACCGATCTCGACATCGTTGCCGACCCGCGTCTCGTGGCGCAGCAACGGATGGGCCAGCCGTTGGGCACGCAAGGTCGCGGCGGTGGAGTTGATCTGGCGCGGGAAGGTCCAGTCGGGGTTGTCCAAGGCGAGACCGCCCAGCGCCGCCAAAGCTTCCATCTCACCCAGCGCCCGCAACCAGCCGCGCGCCTGGGCTCCGTACTGGCGCTGCCAAACTTCGAAACGCGAAAGCACGTGCAGATCCCACAAGAAGAGAGCCTGGACGATGAAGTGAACGTAGCCGCCATGGCGAGTGTCCGCCAGCACCATCAGTCGCCCTAACCGTCGGATGGCCAGATGAGCCGGTTCGTCGCCACCGGTCAGCTCCGCCACCACAGCGCCCAGCCACTCGCCCTTAAACCGCTCACCGGCCAGAACCTTCAAGGCCGCCGCATAGGCGGCGAACCCCGCCCGTCCTTGATCCACCCGATCAAAGGTGCTGTCGAGTCGCTTATGAAAGAGGTAGGCGAGGACGAAGTTCGCCAGGGGCAACAGGCCCGCCAAGGCCCAGGGAACCAGGCCCAGCACCCCAACCGCCAGCAGCGGTAGGGTTAACAACGCCGACAAGCGGGCCCAACCCAGCAACAGCGGGCGCTTCGCCAGCCAGGGTTCCTCTTCGGCCCAAGCCAGGAAAGGCTCCGGGTCGGGCTCCGCCTCGGCCAGGGGGCGGCAGCGCAGCTCCAGCTCTTGACGAAAGTCCACCTTGTCGGCCACCTCGGCGACCGCCCTCTGCCGGGCCTCGATCTCGCCCCCCGCGGCCGGGGTCAACAACCAAGCGGCGAGGGTGGCTCGCCCTGGTGGCGACCAGGCGGTACCGAGCAGATGAAAGAGCGAACCGCGACCGAAGAGGTCCAAATCTCGGGCGACCGCCGCCACGTGCCCCTCGTTCTCATCGTCTTCGGATCGACCCTGAGTCGCGGCAGCAACAGGAGCGGCGGGCAGCGGAAGATCCCGCCACTGACGATCTAGTCGTAGCAAGGCATCACCGTTGATCGTCTCGAGACCGGCGAACCGGCCGCGTCGCTGCTCCACCCCGCGGTGCCAACGAACCAGGATAACGAAGCCCACGAACAGGACCGCCGCCGCCACAGGCCAGACTCGGTGGCTACCCAAGCCTTGTACCAGGACCACCCCGAGGCAAGCAATCAGCGCCAAGAAGAACCCCAGCCGGGCGAAGGAGAGCGAACGGGAACGTTGGCCCAAGGCGCGCTCGTGGTCGGCGAAACGGCGACGACGGCGACGGTAGCGGTCGTCGACGTCGGTAGGCGGATCGCCCGTCGTCACCTCGGTGGCTTGCATCGGTTTCACTCACCGGGCCTCACCATGGCGAATGGCGCCAACGCCCGGCGCACCACCGAGCGCCGGCTGGCCACCCGCAACCATTCCACCACCGTCGAGATCATCCCAATATCCTCCTGACCAGGAACCGCTCCCGCCCGAGCGAGCACCAGAGTTTACCCGTGCAACAACCCATGGGGCCAAGAACTCCGCTACGATGACAACGTACAGTACAAAAGCAGGTACCGTTTTCGACCCGCCCACCGATCGAGCTCAGAAATCTAACGCACTTTTATCGTTCGTACCCCCGAGAAAAACGTTCCACACGATGCCGCAGCCAGCCGACGCCCCGCCCACCCAAGACTCCGCCGCTCCCGCCGTGCTGGCGATCGACAATATCGTCTTGAACCTGCCGCTGGCGGGAATCGGAAGTCGCGCGTTGGCGGCGGCGATCGACCTTGCGATCATCGTCCTCGTGGCGATCGTTCTTTCCATCGCGCTGACCCTGTTCCTAGCCCTGGTCGGTCTCTCGGGGGTCTGGATTGTCACTGCTCTGATCCTGACTCAGTTTCTCCTCTACATGGGATATTTCGCCGCCTTCGAGATCGCCACCCGCGGTCGCACACCCGGCAAGATGGCGGTGCGCCTGCGCACCGTCGGCAGCGCTGGCGGAACGCCGACGACCGGAGCCTTCTTGATTCGCAATCTGGTGCGGGTGATCGATCTGGTCGTCGGTGTCCCGGTGATGGCGGCCGACGCCCGCTCACGACGGCTCGGCGACTTTCTGGCCGGCACCCTGGTCGTCCACGAGGAACGCAGCGAGGATGAGATCGTCTTGGCTCAGATTCCACCCCAGTGGAACGCCCGCCAGGTCGCCTTGGTGGAATCCTATCTGCGCCGCGCCGAGGAGCTCGAAGCGAGCGAGCGCTCCTCGATCGGACGCCGCCTAGTGGCCATGGTACAGCGCGACGCCCCCCACCTACTCAGCGCGGAGACCGCTACTTCCATCGAGCACGAACCCGCCGCGGTGTTGCGCCGCGCTCTGCTTGCGGTCAGCGGCGAGGGGTAGGGTCACAGTTGGAATACAACCGGTTTGTCGCTCTACGAACGCCGATCTGGGATCGCTTTGAGGATGCCCTTGGACGCGCCCAAGCACGGCGTGGCAAGGCCCTCGACTACGGGGAGCTGGAGCAACTCGCTTTCGACTACCGTCGCGTGCTTCACGACTACGCCCTGGCCCGCTCCCGCTACGCCGACACCAGCACGGCACGCCGGCTGCAAAGACTCGCGGCGCTAGGCACCCGCCTTCTGCAACGCGATCACGGCCGCCGTTTGCCCAGCTTGACCCGCTTCGTCACCCACACTTTCCCCTCGACTTTCAAACGACGGCTACCCGAGATCCTGGTTGCTCTTTGCCTGTTCTTGGGATCCGGTCTACTGGGTCTAGCCATCACCTTCGTCTATCCCAACTTCGGATTGGTCTTCACCGGCCCGGGGGCGCTCGAAGGGTTACAAGAAGGCCGATTGTGGACCGATGCTCTCACCGAGGATATTGCCCCCATGGCGGCGGCTGGCATCGGTGCCAACAACATTCGCGTGGCATTGATGGGCTGGGCCGGTGGGTTGACCGCCGGCTTGCTCACCCTCTACCTGGTCTTCTACAACGGCCTCATGCTCGGCTCGGTCATCGGCCTCACTCTTCACCACTCGCTGGTCGGCGGCCTACTAACCTTTGTTTCGGCGCATGGCCCGCTCGAGATCAGCATGATTCTCGTCTGCTCGGGCGGTGGCCTGGTGCTGGCCCGCGGACTCATCACCAGCGACGACCGACCGCGCACCGTAGCCCTGCGCGAGGCGGCGCGAGACGCGCTGGTGTTGCTCGTAGGCTGCCTTCCGTGGCTCGCCCTACTCGCCGCCGTCGAAGCCTTCATCTCCCCAGCGGTCGGGCTCTCCCCGCAACTCAAATTGGCCATCGGTTTGGCTCTCGAAGCCCTCTTTCTCCTTTTCGCCCTCAACCCCCAGTCGATGAATACATCGATGAGTACGTCGAGCGACAGGCCAACCCAAGGACATACCCCATGACCACCGTACCGCCCGTCCCCCCTCCCCCGCTCGACGAACCGCTCCCCTTTCGTCGACTGATCGACAAAGCCGGAGCACTGACCCGCCAACACTTCAAGACCTTGTTTCTACCCATCGCTTTGCCGCTGGTGGTGATGCAGGTTGTGATGGCTGCTATCCAGGTGGCCAACTTGCCACGCATGGGCGAGCTGATGGTCGATCTCAGCGCGGGAGACTTAGGTGCCTTGCTGCCGATGCTCAGAAATTCCTGCCTGACCGGTTTGGTGGTGGCGGCGATCTTTAGCCTGGTCAACACCGCGGCGCTCAGCGGTACCGCCAACGCCACCGCCGGCCGGCCGATTACCTTTGCCTCCCACTGGGGCCACGCCCTCAAACCGCGAGTTCTCGCCACCGGGCTCTTGTTCGGTTTCCTGGTCGGCTTTGGCTACCTCTTTCTCATTCTCCCGGGTATCTTCCTGGGAACTCTCTGGGGGTTCGCGGTCACCGTCACGGTCGAAGACAGGCAGTATGGACTCGCGGCCCTGGCGCGCAGCTATCGACTCTCGGGCTACAACCCGCAAGGCACCTTGACTTCGAGCCCGCGATTCAAGCTCTTCGTCTTGGTCATCGTCGGGTTGGTCCTCTTCTCGATCGCCGCCTCCATGGCCTTGCAGGCGCCCTTGCAGATCCTCCAGCAGATCATGACCACCCGCGATGCGATCAGCGCCCCGGAAGACATGTTCGCCAGCGGCTGGTTCTGGCTCACCGTTCCCAATGCGGCCTTGGGCGCGCTCGGCAGTAGCGCTGTCCTGCTCTACCTCAGTTTCGGAGTCTCTTTGCTCTACCGGGACGTGCGGCAGCGGCGGGAAGGCAGCGACCTCAAAGCGGAGCTGGAGGCGCT
>QIHU01000200.1 GCA_003231035.1 Acidobacteriota bacterium | reverse complement strand
TACTCGGTTGCGCTAGTTACCCAAGATCTTACCGCCCTTTCGGGCCAACTCCCCCTCCCCCGCGCTCACCGGGTCGCCAGCCTCCACATGGTACGCTTGTGAAGTTCTGAACAAGCCCTAGAGGCCCTGAAACCAAGAGGTTGCGGCCGGTGGGCCGCCGTACCTTCACAACGGTTGGAGTCTGCCCGAGATGAGTGAAATCGAGCGTGAAACTCTGGATTTGGATGTCCTTTTTGTCGGTGCGGGGCCGGCCGGATTGGCCGGTGCTTATCATCTGGCCCGGCTGATCCGAGAGCACAACGAAGGCGACGGCAACGAGGCGATCGAAATCGAGATCGGTGTCCTGGAGAAGGGCAAAGAGGTGGGGAGTCACACCTTGTCGGGAGCGGTGGTCGACCCGCGGGGCCTGCGCGAGCTCTTCCCCCACGATTGGCGCCAGGCGCCACTCGAGGCCGAGGTCGAGAAAGAACAGCTCCTCCTGTTGACCGCGAAGCGCGCGTTCTCGGCTCCCATCCCGCCGCAACTCGACAACCACGGCAACTACGTCGCTTCGCTGGGCAAGCTGTGCAAGTGGATGGCCGGCAAGGTGGAAGAACTCGATGTGGACATCTTCACCGAGTTCCCCGCCACCGAGATCCTGGTCGAAGAGGGCAAGGTACGCGGCGTGCGCACCGGCGACCGGGGAATCGGCCACGACGGCGAACGCAAGGCCAACTTCGAACCCGGGATCGACATTCACACCCGCTGCACGGTGCTCACCGAGGGGGTCAGAGGCACCTTGACCCGCCAGCTCGAAGAGAAGCTCAACCTCAACCAGGAGAGCAACCCACAGATCTACGCCATCGGCGTCAAAGAGCTTTGGGAGATCCCGGCAGGGCGGGTCGAGGCCGGCGAAGTGATCCACACCATGGGCTGGCCACTGGGCAACCAGAATTTCGGTGGCGGCTTCCTCTATGGAATGAGTGAAACCCTGCTTATCGTCGGCCTGGTGGTCGGGCTCGACTACCGCAACCCGCTGTTGGATCCGCACGAGGAGTTCCAGCGCATGAAGACCCACCCAGCGATCTCCAAGTTGCTCGCCGGGGGCACCATGGTCAACTACGGTGCCAAGGCGCTACCGGAGGGCGGTTGGTGGTCGCTGCCCAAGCTGGCCGGCGACGGGTTCCTGCTCGCCGGTGACTCGGCCGGCTTCCTCAACAGCATGCGGCTCAAGGGAATCCACCTAGCGATCAAGACGGGAATGTTGGCGGCGGAAACGATCTTCGAGGGGCTGCTGCAAGGGGAACTCAGCGGCGAGGCGCTGGCGCGCTACACGGAGAAGATCGAAGAGAGCTGGGTGCGCGAGGAGATGTGGGAGGTGCGCAATTTCCACCAAGCCTTCGACCATGGGCTGGTTGCCGGAATGCTCCAAGCGGGCCTTGGCATGATGACCAACGGGCGAGGATTTGGCCTGTTCAACCGGCTGCGGAGCCATCCCGGCCACGAGCGGATGATGGCCCTCAACGGTAACGGCGCGGGGAAGTTCTCCACTCCCGAGCCGGTAGCCAAGGACGGCAAGCTGACCTTCGACAAGCTGGCCGACGTGTACAACTCCGGGACCAGCCATGACGAGGACCAACCGGTCCATCTCCGGGTCGCCGACACCGACCTGTGCATCTACCAGTGCGCGGTCGAGTACAACAACCCGTGCCAACGCTTTTGTCCGGCCGGGGTTTACGAGATGGTCCACGAAGCCGACTCCCCCACCGGCCAACGGCTCCAGATCAACGCCAGCAACTGCGTCCACTGCAAAACCTGCGACATCATGGATCCGTACGGGATCATCACCTGGGTCCCCCCCGAAGGCGGCGGCGGGCCGAGCTACGGGAAGATGTAGGGCGGCATTTTTTTCTCAAGACGTTGAGCGATTCGGCTCGTCGTTTGCGTCCTTAGGGGAATAGAGAGCCATGGGTATGGGATAGCTCCGTGGCCTGAGCCGCCGATGCGGCTCCTAGTATTCAACTCCCCAAGACTTGCAAAAAGTATGACGAACAGTCATACTTACTGCATGACCAAGAGAAAGGTAGCCATCACCATGGATTCCGCCCTACTTTCCGCCCTCGACTCCCTGGTCGACCAAAGGGTCTTCCCAAACCGCAGCCGCGCGATTCAGCAGGCGGTGCAAGAGAAGCTAGACCGACTTCAGCAAACTCGCCTCGCTCGTGAGTGCGCCAAGCTCGACCCAGCATTCGAGCGTTCCCTCGCCGAAGAGGGGTTGGCCGAAGATCTGACCGGCTGGCCCGAGTACTGAGTCGAAGCCATGGCACTCTCGAATCTACCCGCATCCCATCCAACACCTGCCAACCGCCAAAACCCCGTTCGCCGAGGCGAGATTCTATGGGCGAACCTCGGGGCCACGCGCGGCCACGAGCAGGCTGGCCGGCGGCCGGTCGTGGTGCTCAGCCACGACGTGTTCAACCTGCGTTCGGGGACGGTGATCGCCCTGGCACTGACCAGCCGGCCCCAGCGGGCCGGCTTCCCGCTGACCCTCGAACTCCACTCGGCGCGGTTGCCCAAGCGCTCGTGGGCCAAGATCAGTCAGATTCGCACCCTCTCGGTCGATCGCCTGGAAGGCACCTTGGCCCAACTCAGCCCGGAGGAAACCGCAACGTTGGTCGAAGGTCTGAATGAGATCGTCGGCGGCTGAGCCGTGGCCATCGAGTCAGCCGCCTGATCCTTACTGCGCCGGGCCGATCGTGCAGCCGCCACTGCCGGTGTCGACGTGGATCCTCGTCTGCCCACCGCCCCGCTTGGCGCCCACCACCTTGTGGCCGCGCTTGCGCAAGGTGGCGTCGTCGTAGCGCACCACCAGCCTGCCGGAGCCCAGGCTGGTGTTGAGGTCGAAGGAGGCGTCGGCGCCAGCTTGGATCTTGACGCTCCCCGAACCGGTATCGATGTCGACGCTGCGAGCATTGGCCAGTGAGCTTTCGAGCAGCACGGAGCCAGAGCCGGTATCGCCGACAAAGGTCTCGATCTCAACGCCCAAAATTCGAATGGATCCCGAGCCGGTGTCGGCTTCGAGTGTACCGACGGTACCGTTGGCGATCTCGATGCTCCCCGATCCCGTGTCGGCGATCACTCGACCCGCCGAGACTTTCTCAATGCGAATCGAACCCGAACCGGTGTCGAAGTTCCCGTTGCCGATCAACGACCCGACGCGGATCGCACCCGAGCCGGTATCGACATCGACTTCGCCGCGAACCCAGCCAATCCGCACGCTACCCGAGCCGGTATCGACACTCAGATTGCCAGCGAATCCAGCCAGTTTGACCGAGCCCGAACCGGTGTCCACTTCGAGGTTTCCGCTGGCTTCGCCGCCATCGACATCCCCCACCACGTTGCGCACCGCCAAGCGAGTGCCCTCGGGAATGTGGATGGTCACTTCCGCGAAGAGGGTTGGCACCGACCGACTTTTCGTACCATACAGGGTCACCTTCTCACCCATGTAGCTAGACGAAGTCTGGCTCAAGTTGAAGCTGTTGAGGATCTTCCACCAGATGCTCTCTTCGTCCTCGCCACCCTTGCGCGCGGGGTAGTGGAAGCCGCGAAAGTCACCCACCGGGTAGGACAGATACCAAACCTCTCTACCTTTCCGGTCTTTGCCCGAAACCCATTTCATGCCGTCGAGCAGTTCTTGGGTCTGGCTGGCGTTGCGCCCTTCGGCGTAGACCGTCGTTTCGACCAAGACCTCGGTCCCGGAACTCGGCTCTAGGTGCACGCGACCGGCGAGATTGGCCAAACGCAGTGTCGCCTCGCCCGAGATGGGAAAGCTCTCAGAAAAGCTCCGATCCCGCGGTGCGGCCAGCAGCGAAGTCGCTAGGAAGAGGGTGGACAATGCCGCAAGAGCGAGGGCGGTAGGGAATGTTCTTCTGGTTTTCATCTGGATTCTCCTCATTCAGATTCCGTCTGGCTGCCAATACGTGATCTTCAACCAGAAGGTTTCGCTCCTAGCGAGTCCATCCTAGTGGCCGCTCCACGGTAGACTCGCCCCGTTTGTCTAACCACGGAGGATTCGATGGCGACCCAACCCCTTTTGCTCACCCTCGCTCTGGCTCTCGGCTCCGCCGTTGCGACCGTTCAGATCAACGCCGACCCCCAAATCGTAGCCGACTCGGCGAGCACCGAGACCACGGCAGCGGAAGCTGCCACCGAAGAGGCTGAGACGACCATGCTGACCTTCGATCAGATCTACCAGGATCCTCGCGTCGGCAAGTGGCCGCGGGCTTGGCAATGGAGCACCGACGGTTCACACCTCGGTTTCCTCGTTCAGGACGGAGAGGATGGCGAAGCTCTTTCGGTCATCGATGTCGCTACTGGGAAGAGTGAGATCCTGGTGCGCAGCTCAGAGTTGCCACAAAGTAGCGAGGAGGCAACCGTAGAGAAGGAGAAGGAGAAGAAGGAGAAGGAGAAGAAGAAGAAAGAGAAGGAGGACGAGGACGAGGACGAAGCTCGATCGATCGACAACTACCACTTCTCCCCCTCGGGAAGCCTTTTGATCGAGTCGGACGGCGAACTCTTCTCGCGCGACGGCAGCGGAACTCTGAAGCAGCTCATCGCGAGCTCAGCGAACTCACCGCAGGATCTTCGTCTCGCCCCCAACGGCAAGGCGGTGGCCTATGTGCGCGGCCAAGACCTTTACTGGATGGCGCTGGCGAGCGGCAAGGAAAAGGCCCTGACCCGAGACGGCAAGGAAGGGCAGATCTTCAACGGTTTGACCGATTGGGTCTACTGGGAAGAGATCCACGGCCGCTCCAGCAAGGGCTTCTGGTGGAGCGGCGACAGCCAGAGGCTCGCCTACTACCGCTTCGACGACCGCGAGGTTCCCACCTACCCTCTGCTCGATTCGATGCCGCTGTATCCCACCATCAAGCACCAGCGCTACCCCAAAGCTGGTGAGACCAATCCGAAAGTTCGGGTGGGTGTGATCGACATCACCAAGAAGAAATCCAAGACCGTCTGGCTCGACACTCACCCCAGCGAAGGCGAGGGCTCGGACATCTATCTCGCCCGGGTCACCTGGATGCCGGATCACCGGCATGTGGCCATTCAGCGGTTGAACCGCGAGCAGAACCGGCTCGACCTCCTGCGCTGTTCGGTGGCGGACGGCTCGTGCACAACCCTGCTCACCGACACCGCTGAGACCTGGATCAACCTCGGCGACGAATTGCGCTTCCTCGCCGACGGCCGCTTCATTTGGTCCACCGAGGAGAGCGGTTGGAGGCACCTCTATTTGCATGCGGCCAACGGCGACCGCATTCGTCCAGTGACCCAAGGCCAGTGGTCCGTCACCTCGCTCGACGCTCTGGACGAAAAGGGCGACCGGGTACTCTTCACCGCCCCCGCCTCCCCCAGCGCCGGCTACCTCCACCGCGAGGTCTACGCGGCCAGTCTCGGCGAGACCATGGAGATCACCCCCCTGACCAAGACGGCCGGCTGGCACGGCGCCCTGGTCGCTCCCGGCGCCCAGCACTGGCTGCACACGGTGAGCGACACGAAACAGCCCCCCGTACGAAAGATCGTCAACGCCGAGGGTCGGAAGGTGGCCGAGGTGCCGGCGGGCACACCACCGACCTTCGACCCCGCGCAGCTGCCCGAGTGGGAGCTCCACTTCATCTGGGGCTTGAGCGGCTCCCGCCTCCCGGCTCGTCTGCTCAAACCCGCCCACATGGAGGAGGGCAAGAAGTACCCGGTTATCATGTACCACTACGGTTGTCCCGCCTCGCAAATCGTGGTCAACCGGTGGGGCGGGGGTCGCGATCTGTGGCACATGATGATGGCCCAGCGCGGCTACGTGATCCTCCAGGTCGACAACACCGCCTCCGCTTTCTTCGGTAAGCGTGGCGAAGACAAGGCACACCGCCTCTTCGGACCGATCAATTTGAGTGCCCAAGAATCAGGGGTCGAGTTCCTCAAGACGCTGCCTTTCGTCGACATCGACCGCATCGGCATTTGGGGCTGGTCAGGCGGCGGCAGCAACACTCTGGCCGCTCTTCTCGCCAAGCCGGGGATGTGGAAGGCCGGCGTCGCCGGGGCTCCGGTGACCGACTGGCGCCTCTACGACACCATTTGGACCGAGCGCTACCTCGACCATCCCAAAGACAACCCGGAAGGCTACAAGCAGTCCTCCCCAGTGACTCACGCCGCCAACCTCAAGGACCATCTGTTGATCGTCCATGGCACCGCGGACGACAACGTCCACCCGCAGAACACTCTGGTGATGAGCGAGGCCTTCATCAAGGCCGGCGTCCCCTTCGAGCAGGCGATCTACCCGGGCCAGAAACATGGCTTCCGCGCCAAGTCCAGCCGCCACTTTTACGAGCGCATGACGGAGTTCTTCGACCGCTGGCTAGGCGAGGAGGATTAGGTTCGTCCTAACTTCATGTCGGGCGTTGGACAATGCGCCCAACCACCGTTCAGTCCTCGGTTGTTGACCGCTGGATTCGGTGGTATCTTGCTCGCGCGAAGCTCGTGAGTAACCTCATTTCTCCGCCAAAAAGGACACATTCCCTTGTCCAAATCTCAACTCTTCGCCCGCCTAGGTTTTCTCGCCGCGTTGCTCTTTTGCTTCTTTGTGGGACTGGACATGATGAGCCTGTCCTTCAAGCTTTTCGGCAAAGGGCTAGCGGAAGAGTTGATCATGCGCACCGCCAACCCGTTCGTCGGCCTCTTCATTGGAGTGTTGGCGACCAGTCTGGTGCAGTCCTCGTCGACCACCACCACAATGACCGTGGGTTTGGTCGCGGCGGGAGCACTGACCATCGAGGGGGCGATCCCCATCATCATGGGGGCCAACATTGGCACCTCGGTCACCAACACGATGGTTTCTCTGGGCCACGTCACCCGTCCCGAGGAGTTTCGCCGGGCTTTCGCCGGGGCGACGGTCCACGACTTCTTCAACTGGCTCACCGTGTTGATCCTCCTGCCGCTCGAGATTGCGTTCGGCTATCTGGAGTCGGTCGCTCGATACCTGGAGCATCTGCTCGATGGAGTCGGTGGGATTCAACCGCACAATCCCTTGAAGATGGTGGTTCGCCCGGTAGCCAAGGGACTGAGCGAGATCACCGGCGAGTCCGGATTCTTAACCTTGCTGATCGGCATCGTTCTTCTCTTCTTCGCGCTACGCTTCTTGGTGGTTCTGCTGCGAAAACTGGCCTCCGACCAAGCCGAGCTGTTCCTCCACCGAACCCTCTTTCGCTCGGCGCTGACCGCGATTGGCGGCGGGATCGTGGTCACCGTCATGGTCCAGAGCAGTTCGATCACCACCTCGGTGGTCATCCCGCTTGTCGGAGCCGGCGTGGTGACCCTAGAGCAACTCTTCCCTTTCACCATCGGCGCCAATATCGGCACCACCATCACCGCCATGTTGGCGGCGCTGGCGCTCGGTGAACCGGCCGCTGTTACAGTGGCCTTCGCCCACTTGGTATTCAACCTCACCGGTACCGCTTTGATCTACCCGGTGAAGTTCATCCGGGCGATCCCGTTGACCATGGCCCGCTGGCTGGGCGACTTGGCCTGCCACAACCGTTTCTTGGCCGGTGTCTACATCGCGACCGTCTTTTTCGGCTTGCCGGTGCTGCTCCTCTTCCTGACCGGAGCGATCGGCTAACGACCCCTAGGAGTGCCTCATGTTCGAGCGCCTTTTCGGCTCTGAAACCTCTTCGACCTTGATCGAGGCCGCCTTCCGCGATGTCTCGGGAATGCTCGATCAATCGGCCAAGATGTTCGACCACGCGCTCGCCGCGCTACTGGACAACCAGCCACTCACCGTGGACCTCGATTCGATGGACGACGTCGTCGACGACGGGGAGCGCATGGTGCGCCGCACCGTGCTCGAACACCTCTCGGTCAACCCATCCAAGGATCTCGTCGCTAGCTTGATCCTTGTCAGCATGGTCCAAGACGCCGAACGGATCGGCGATTTCGCCCGCGGTCTGGGCGAATTGATCCCTTTGGCAAAGAGCCCTCGGGATGGCGAGTTTTGCGATCAACTCTCCACTTTCGGCACACAACTGCGCCCGCTCTTCGACCTCTGCCGCCAGGCGTTCAGTGCCGACAACGCCGATCAGGCACGCCAAGTGATCGCTACCCACACCCAGATCAAGCCGGCACTACACGCCTTCACCCAGCGTGTCGCGGCGAGCGATCTGTCGGCCGACATGGCCGTCGTCTACGCCAGCGCGGCGCGAATTTTCAGGCGGATCAGTGCCCACCTGAGCAATCTCGCCTCGTCCGTGGTCCAACCCTACGACCGCATCCGCCACGGCGACGAAGACGCCTAGACGCGACCTTACGAGGATCTGGGTACTGACACCTGTCCTAAATACGGCGGAAGATGAGGGCACCGTTGGTGCCTCCGAAGCCGAAAGAGTTGGTCAGGCTGTACTCGAGATCGACCTCGCGCGCCACTTTGGGCACGAAATCGAGGTCGCATCCCTCGCCCGGGTTGTCGAGGTTGAGGGTCGGGGGCAGGACCTGGTGGCGCATCGCCAGCGCCAGGATGCCCGACTCCAGCCCGCCCGCGGCACCGAGGAGGTGACCGGTCGAGGATTTGGTCGAAGAGACCGCAAGCCTCTTGGCATGGTCGCCAAAAACCCGGTGAATCGCCTTCACTTCCGCCGCATCGCCCAGCTGCGTCGAGGTGCCATGGGCGTTGATGTAGCCGATCTGTTCGCGGTTAACCTCAGCATCCTTGAGAGCGATTTCCATCACCCGGGCCGCCCCAACCCCTTCGGGATGGGGAGCGGAGATGTGGTACGCGTCCGCCCCCATGCCGTAGCCGACGATCTCCGCGTAGGGCTCGGCGCCCCGCGCCTTGGCGTTCTCGTACTCTTCGAGGATGAGCACCCCGGCACCTTCGCCAACCACGAAGCCGTCGCGGTCCCGATCCCAAGGACGCGAGGCCGCCTGCGGATCGTCGTTGCGCTTCGAAAGCGCCTTCATGGAGGCAAAACCGCCCACCCCCAGCTGGGTTACCACCGCTTCGGTGCCGCCGCTGATCATGGCGTCGGCATAGCCTTCACGGATCAAGCGAAAGGCGTCTCCCACCGCGTGCAGGCCGGTGGTGCAAGCGGTACACGGGGTACCGTTGGGGCCTTGCGCTCCCCAGCGGATCGAAACCTGGCCGGCCGCCATGTTGACGATCTGGGCCGGGATGAAAAAGGGGGAAATCCGCTTCGGCCCACGGGTCATGAGAGCGGTGTGCGTTACCTCCATGGTCGCCAAACCACCGATACCCGAACCGAGCATCACGCCGACCCGCTCGGCGTTGGAGGCATCGATCTCCAGCCCGGAGTCTTCCATCGCGAACTGGCTCGCGGCGATGCCAAACTGGACGAATCGATCGACCTTCTTGAGGTCTTTCTTACTGACGTAGTCCAGCGGCTCGAAATCGCTGACCTCGCCGGCGAAACGAGTGGGGAATTCGCTGGCATCGAAGAGCTGAATGGGGGCGATGCCACTACGCCCGTCGAGTAAACCCCGCCAAGTCGCGTCGGTTCCCACGCCGAGTGGCGAGACCAGACCGACACCAGTGATGACCACCCGTCTCTTCATCTTCGCCCCGTTCGCAGTCTTGCGCCGACCCCGCCACCATCACTTCAGTCTCCGCCCCACCTTGCGGTGCGGAGACTTGAAGGGGCGGAGAGCTTGCTAGTTGTCGTCCGACATGTTCGCTTCGATGTAAGAAACGGCGTCGTCAACCTTGCTGATCTTCTCGGAATCCTCATCGGGAATCTCAATGCCGAACTCTTCTTCGAAAGCCATGACCAACTCGACAATGTCGAGCGAGTCCGCTCCCAGATCGTCGGTGAAACTGGCCCCGGCGGTGACCTCGTCTCCATCTACTCCCAGCTGCTCAACGATGATGCTCTTGACCTTCTCAGCAACAGCCATTGCTCGATACCCTCCTTGGTTCAATTCGCGGGACGGCTTCAGGTTGTAGCACAAAGCCAGCCATGGCGTCCAACGATGCTATTTGGATTGCGGAATTCTCGGACTCGTCCAGAAGCCACCGCGACCTCCCAGCCAACGGGCGGAAGGGGCGAGAATGACTCTCCGGAGGTCTGTTAGATGTACAGGCCCCCTGAGACGTTGATCGTCTCGCCAGTGATGTACCCGGCCTCCTGGGAGGCCAAGAAGGTCACCACGCCGGCAATGTCCTCCGGTTTACCCAGGCGTTTGAGAACAATCGCCGAAGACATCTCTTCGAGCGCTGCTGACGGCAAAGCCTCGGTCATAGCGGTTTCAATAAAGCCTGGGGCGACGACGTTGGCGGTGATGTTGCGACTGCCAAACTCCTTCGCCAGTGATTTGGTGAAGCCTATCAGCGCAGCCTTCGAAGCTGCATAGTTGGTTTGCCCCGGATTGCCCATCAGACCGACCACCGAAGAGACGGTGATGATCCGGCCCCAGCGCTGCCGCATCATGCCACGCACGAGGGCCCGCGTCACGGCGAAAGTTCCGGTGAGGTTGATGTCCAGCACCCGCTGCCATTGCTCCAGCTTCATGCGCGCGAAGAGGTTGTCGTCGGCGATCCCGGCATTGTTGACCAGGATCCCCACTTCTTTGAATCCCTCGGGCAGATCGCCAAGGCGCTCGGCGATCCCCTCCGGCGCGGCCAGATCGAGGGGCCAGGCTAGGGCGCTTCCGCCCTCCTGCTCGATCCGCGCCGCCAGGGCTTCCAGCTTGGCCTGGTTGCGGGCCGCCAGCACCACCTTGGCGCCTTGTGCCGCCAAGCGGTGGGCCACCGCCTCGCCAATCCCCTGCGAGGCCCCCGTTACCAAAGCTGTCTTTCCGGCCAAATCCAACATCATCGCTCCCTCGAAGTTCGAGCCCGTAGCGCCCTCTCACCCGCCCCGCGCAAAAACCGCGCCGGCCGGGAGTTCGCCACAGCCTATGACAATAGCTTGATCAATGCAGCCGGTTTGTCGATGGTCACCGTCTTGACTCCGTGGACAGTGCGGCGAAGAAGGGCCGAAAGCACCTTGGCCGGCCCCAGCTCGATAAAGGTATCCACCCCGTCCGCCGCCATGCGCTCGGCCGACTCCACCCAGCGCACGGGTGCGTCCACCTGGCGGGCTAGAGCATCGCGCGCCTGCGCACCACTGGTTAACGGCCGCGCATCCACATTGGTCACCACCGGTACCGCGAGTTCGCCAAAGGCGGTGGCGGCCAAGAGCGGCTCCAGCCCTTCGCGCACCGGCGCCATCAGCGGCGAATGGAAGGGAGCGGAAACCTTGAGCACCACCGCCTTGCGCGCGCCACGTTCCCGGGCCAACTCGACCGCCCGCTCGACCGCCTCGCGATGGCCAGCGATCACGGTTTGGCCCGGAGAGTTCAGGTTAGCGACACCGCACAGCTGATCGTCGGCGGCCTCGGCGGACAAGAGTTCGATCGCTTCGCGCTCGAGGCCCATGATCGCGGCCATGCCGCCGACCCCGACCGGCACCGCCTCCTGCATCAACTCACCCCGCCGCCGCACCAAGCGCAGGGCATCGCCAAATTCCAAAGAACCGGCGGCAACTAGAGCCGAGTACTCGCCCAGGCTATGGCCGGCCATCAACGACGCCTCCATCCCCGCCTCGGCCAGCGGGCCACGCACGGCCCGCAAGATCGCCACTGAGATGGCCACCAAGGCTGGTTGGGTGTTGGCGGTCAAACCGAGATCTTCCTCCGGTCCCCGCCAACAGAGCTCTGAGAGGGCAAAACCCAGAGCTTCGTCCGCCTCTTCGAAGGTCTCTCGAACCACCGGGTAGTCCTCCAGCCAGTCGAGCCCCATGCCTACTTTCTGTGCCCCTTGACCGGGGAAAACAAACGCTACGCTCACCCTCTTCGCCTCCTCTTTGGCCGCCGGCTCAAGGCCGGGACTCAGACCTCTCGCGGCGCTCGTTACCGCGCCGCCTATCGATATTTCGCGTCGACTCCGCCCCCAAGAACCGAGCCTCTTCCTGGTGCAACCGGGCAACTCGCTCGGCGATCTTCAAATGGACTTCGGCGGCACAAAACTCCACCGCGCTGCGGATGGCACTGTGCACCGTGCGACCGTCGGAATTGCCGTGGGCTATAAAACAGCCGCCGTTGATCCCCAACAGGGGCGCGGCCCCGTACTCCCGATAGTCCGTGCGCCGACGCAACCGTTCGAGGGCCGGCCGCGCCAGGGCCGCCCCAATCCGGGTGCGCAACGTCTGGGCGACCTCCTCGCGGAGCATCCCGGCCAGCAAACCGGCCAAGGCCTCGGCGCTCTTGAGTACCACGTTGCCAACGAAACCATCGCAGACCACCACGTCGGCGGTCCCCTCGAAGAGGTCGCGGCCCTCGACGTTGCCGATGAAATTCAGCCCAGTTTCTTTGAGTACCTTGAAGACTTCGCGGGTGGTGTCCGTGCCTTTGCTCTCTTCTGCACCGATCGAGAGCAGACCGATGCGCGGTGACGGCGTTCCGACCAGCTCTTGGGCGTAGAAGTGGCCCATCACCGCGAACTGGCGCAGCATCGACGGCCTAGCCTCCACGTTGGCTCCCACGTCAAGCACCACGGTGCTGCCCCCGTGGTTTGGGAAGACGGCGGCCAAGGCCGGACGCTCCACCCCTTCGATCGTGCCGATGACCATCTTGGCGGCGATCATCGTCGCACCGGTATTGCCGGCGCTGACCATCGCTTGAGCTCGTCCATCGCGCACCTGCTCGGCGCAGATCCGAATCGAGGAGCGCCGCTTCTTACGGATCGGGGTGATCGCGGACTCGTCCATCCCCACCACCTCTTCGGCCTCGACCAGCTCGATGAGCTGAGCGACATCGCCCGAGGGGGGGCCGTGGCGTTCAAGCTCCGCGCGCAATCGATCGCCGCGCCCGACCAGCAGGAGCGAAGTGCCATCTTTACTGGCCGCGCGCAGGGCGCCATCCACGATGGCACCGGGGGCATAGTCGCCCCCCATGGCATCGAGGGCAATCTTCATTGGCGCTGGTGCCATGCGAGGAGCCCCCTTGCTGGATCCACTCGCCGGTCGCTCCGAGCCAGGACGAGTCTCACCACGGGCGGCTAAAAGTCGTCCCGGCCCTCGGTGACGGTACGGCCGCGGTACTCACCGCAACTCGGGCAAACCCGGTGCGGCAGCTTGGCTTCGCCGCAGCTCGGGCAGGTGGACTGCGGCGGCGTGGTCAGGGAATCGTGGGTACGACGCCGGTCGCGGCGGGCGCGGGAGTGTCGTCGTTTCGGATTGGGCATGATGCTCGACCTCGTGTTCTAACAACGCCAACGCGGAGTGATCTCAAGCTTGATCTCAATCCGCCCAGCGCCGGGGAGTTCTATCCCGTGTTTATGGGCAAGGGGTGAAATTTCGGAGGTGGTTTTCAGATCTTTTCTTCGACTGAGGATTCTACCTAGCTATCGGCCTCGCCGTCGACCATGCGGTCCTTGAGTACCGCCAGCCCAGCCCACCGGGGATCGATCTTCTCGCGATTGCACGCGCAGGCCGCGAGGTTGAGATCCACTCCACACTGGGGGCATAGGCCCCTACATTCGGCTCGGCACAAGGATCGCATCGCAACGCTGAGCTGCATTTGCTCGCGCATGAGCGGTTCCAAATCGAACTGGGGGCCGGCTAGGGTCAACACGCCCATGTCGTCCTCGGTCAGTTCGATTTCCGACTCCTCTTCTTCTTCCTTGGCGGCTTCCTCTTCGATTTGGATCAACAGTTCCAGGGTCTCGTCGACCCGCCCAATGGCGGGCCCCAGGCAACGGCTGCAAGTAGATGTCTGTTCGTAGCTCAGCTGGGCATAGAGTAAGAAATCCGTCGCCACGCGACGGATTTCTCCGCGCCAGATCACCGGCCCCAGATCGGTCAACCCACCCCGTTCCAACTCGTGGGCCAGAATCGATCGAGTCTGGTTCCAGGTATAGGGCTGGTCACCAATCTGATCAAGTCGGATCTGCATCTGGACCTCCTCCCGGAGTAACGGCCAAGGCTAAGGGATGTGGGGTGGAGGTGTCAACGGGCGAAAGGCCGTCGTAGCCAACGGCAGGCGAGGCGCCGGCATGGCTCGAAGAGGCTAAGACTCTCTGGGAACCGGTACCATGGACCCTCCAGTCCATCCAAACCCTAGGAAGTCCAGACCATGCAAGACACGGCCCCTAGCGACACCGCCGCCGATACCCTTGAAAAGGCCAACCAGGTTGCACAGAGCGCCTCGATGATCGACCTGCCAGACTGGACACCGGAGCCACTGCTGCGTGGTTGGAAGCTGATCGAGGGTCAGCCGCTTCTGGCCGCCCTGGTGGTCGTGGCGATTGCTTTCCTAGCGGGAAAACTGATTCAAATTCTGATCTGCCGCGGCATCACTCGCCTGACCCAGAAAACGGAGACCGATTTTGACGACAAGGTCGTGGAACTCCTCCATCGCCCGATCTTTCTGACCCTCTTCTTCGTCGGCCTGACCGTGGCGACCCAGGTGCTGCAACTGCCGCCGCGGCTCATTTTCTTCGTCGCCGCGGCCTTGAAGACGATCCTCGCCGTGGTCTGGTTGATCACCGGTTTTCGGATCCTAAAACTGATCCTGCAAGCGCTCAGCCGCAATCAAAAACGCTTTCCGATCCTCGACGAGCGCACCATCCCGCTCTTCGACATGTTCGGCAAGCTGCTCCT
>QIHU01000198.1 GCA_003231035.1 Acidobacteriota bacterium | reverse complement strand
GCAAAACGGGGAGGAAATCGTGCATCGGGATTTCAGGAGGGGTCATTTCTTGGCGAGATTCTCGACTTTCTCCGAGGTGACTGGTACTGCTTGGGTGGGGGGGCGAGGGCGCTGATGCTGATCGCTAGGGCGGCGGCGGCGCAGTTGAAGGCGACGTCGCGGAGGTCGTAGTAGCGTTCGGGGATGAGGTATTGGATTCCTTCGTCGCCCCAGCCGCCGAGGGAGGCGAGGAGGGTGGCACTGAGTGCTGGCCTGCGGCTCAGTAGGTCGGGTGGCTTGGATTCGGCACGACGCTCCCGCTGGCGGGCTCGGCAGGCGGCGTGGAGGAGGAGACCTAGGAGGCCGTACTGGATCAGGTGGAGTTGTTCTTCCGGCTGGTGGGCTTGCTGGAGGACCCAACCGTAGAGGGCGAGGATCGGGATGAGCAGAGCGGCCCGCCGCCAGCCGGGCCAGTGTCGCCATAGCCAAACGGCGAAGGCTAGAGCAGCGGAGGCGAAAAGCCATCCCACCGTGAAGCGCAGTCGGTTGGCATCGCGCAGCGGATTGGTCAGGCCGCGGATGAACGGCACGGAAGCGTAGATGAACAGCAGGTAGAGACCGGCCGCGATCCACCATCGGTGTTGCCGGGGTGTTAAGTCACTCATCGTTGCACGATGGTACCTGGGGTTGGGTCACCGAAACGAGGCGCCGGTGTGGTGCTGAGGCGGCGGCGCTGCGAGGATTGGTCTGCTGGAGCAATTGTGCTGGGGCGATACGGAGCCCAGGGGGTCACCGGGTTCCGTATCGCCCGAAGCACGCTCGCCCGGCCGGTGCCCAGTCGTGAGACCGAGTACCCGCCGAGAAAGAGTGGAATGAACCAATACTCAGTCCATCTGCTTGCGCAGTACTGTCGGGATGTCGTAGTCGTCGATGTTCGACCAGTTTGGCCCGTAACCCCCCGAGTCGTTACCCAGGTCTTGAGCCATCGCTTTGCGATAGAAAGGGACTTCGGCGGCCTCGCTTTGAGGCTTTGACTGCGCTTGAACCTGGGGCGCGGCCTGGGGTGCTGGTTCGGCAACCCGCGGGTTTCGCCGCCGCGGCTCCGGCTCGCCGCGGTGCGGCTCGGTTTCGCTGTGGAGTGTGTCGAGCAGCGCCACGTCACCGGCGATGCCGGGCAGGGTGTCGGTGCACGGGCCGCCGTCAAAACCGGTGGCGATGACGGTGACCTTCATCGACTCTTCCAACGCGTGATCGATCACCATGCCGGAGATGATGTTGGCCTGTGGATCGACCGAATCGGAGATGATCTTGGCTGCCTCGGCGACCTCGTGCAGGGTCAGGTCGTTGCCGCCGGAGATGTTGATTAGGACGCCGCGGGCGCCCTCGATCGAGGTCTCTTCGAGCAGCGGCGAGCTGATCGCCCGTTGCGCCGCATCGATCGCCCGGTTTTCGCCCTTGGCGACGCCGGTACCCATCAGGGCCATTCCCATGCCGGTCATGATGGTGCGCACGTCGGCGAAGTCGACGTTGACCTCACCGGGGATGGTGATCAGGTCGCTGATTCCCTGGACGGCCTGGCGCAGCACGTCGTCGGCGATGCGGAAGGCCTCCGAAAGCGGCGTGCCACGCTCGACGAAGGAGAGCAGTCGCTCATTGGGGATGGTGATCAGGGTGTCGACCGCGCCGCGCAGTTCCTCGACCGCCTCGTCGGCGATCTGTTGCCGCCGTCGCCCTTCGAAGCCGAAGGGCTTGGTGACCACGGCGACGGTCAAGGCCCCGATCTCGGCGGCGAGGGAGGCGATGATCGGTGCCGCGCCGCTGCCGGTGCCGCCACCGAGGCCGGCGGTCAGGAAGACCATATCGGCGCCGTCGAGGAGCTCCAGCAGCTTCTCGGTGTCTTCGAGCGCCGCCTTGCGGCCGATGTCCGGGTAGGCGCCGGCGCCTAGACCCTTGGTGAGGAGGCCGCCGAGCTGGATCTTGGTGGGCGCGATCGATTTTTGTAGCGCTTGTAGATCGGTGTTGGCGGCGATGAACTCGATGCCGCGCAGGTCGGCGTCGATCATCCGGTTGACGGCGTTGCCGCCGCCTCCGCCGACTCCGACGACCCGGATGGTCGCCGGCGCGGTGAGCCTTTCGTCCAACACGATGGGCGGGCGTTCACCCACCTCCAGCTGCTGCTGAGCGACTTCGTTGTCTTCTTCAAACAGAATCATCTCGACCCCCTTGGTCCTGTGACAGGACGTTTCTTCTCAAAAGCGAGATTCGCACTCAGAGTAGCTCCGAGAACATGCCCCGCAAGCTGTTCATCATTCCGCGCACGCTCAGGGTTCGGCGCCGGCTGCGTTCTTGGCTTTCCTCGGCCGACAACCCGTAGAGCAGTAGCCCCGAGGCGGTGCACCAGGATGGAGAGCCGATGACGTCCACCAACCCACCGAGACCGCGCGGCAGACCGTAGCGCACCCCGCAGTCAAAGATCTGTTCGGCCATCTCCAGGAGACCCTCCAGCTGGGCGCCACCGCCACTGAGGACGACGCCGCAGCGCGGGCCGTCTTCGAAGCCGTGCTTGCTGAGATCGTTGCGAACCATGGTGAAGAGTTCTTCGGCACGCGGTTGGAGGATTCCCGCCAGCTCGCGCTTGGGCACCACCCGAGAGCTGCCCCCGGCGACCGTGGGTACGGAAATACCGGTGTCGTCGATGACCATTCCCTCCAGGCAGCAGCCGTGGTGGGTCTTGATTTTCTCCGCCTCGCCAAAGGGCGTGCGCAGGACCATGGCGAGATCATTGGTGAAGTGACCGGCACCCACGGGGAGGACTCCAGAGTGGTAGACCTCACCGTCGAGAACCAGGGCGTACTCCGCCGTGCCAGCACCGATGTCGATCAGCAGCACCCCGAGCTCGCGCTCGTCCTCGGTGAGGATGGCGCGTGCGGTGGCGAGGGGCTCGAAGACCAGTTCGACCACTTCGATCCCGGCTCGATTGACGCAGGTCAAGAGCGTCTTGGAGCGGGTCACATTGCCGGTCACCAGGTGGACAGCGACCTCCAATCGGCTACCGAGCATCCCCAGAGGGTCGGCGATACCACCCTGTTCATCGACCAGGAATTCCTGTGGAATGGAGTGCAGGATCTCGCGATCCGAAGGCAATGCCGCCGACTGCGCCGCTTCCAGAACGCGACGAATGTCCTGGCGGGTGATCTCGCGATCCTTGCGCGTCACCGAGATCATGCCGCGCGAGTTCACGCTGCGCACATCGGCGCCGGCAACGCCGACATAGGCCTGGGAGATCTCCACCCCAGCCATCACCTCCGCCTCCTCGGTGGCCTGCTTGAGCGCCTCCACGGTGGCTTCGACATTGACGATGTTCCCCCGCCGGGTCCCTCGGTTCGGGGCCAGCCCACGGCCGACGACTTCCATCCGGCCGTCGTCACCCCGCTGGCCGACCAAGACCCCCACCTTAGAAGAACCGATATCGACACCTACAAAATACTGCTGTGGCTTGGCCATCGCCTTACCTCACCTCTGTTGAGTCTGAAGGCCGTCCACGATGGGACGGGCCAGACGGTTCATCCGATTGCAAAACAATTCGCCGCGAGAACCGCAGGTCCACCGTCGCCAGGCCGTCGGTGCCGAAGCGCTCTTCGAGCCGCGGTAGCAGTTCTCGCAGTCGATCTCCTCGCTCGGCCACGGCCCCGGTTCGCACCCGAAGGGCGAAGGGCAGGGCTGTGGTCTCCACTACAAAATCATCGTCGTTCAGCGCTTCGAGCGCGATCAGCCCGCTCGCCCAGCGCGGCTGCGCCTCGGCCAGCTCTTCGGCCAGCACCAGTGCCTTGACCACGGAGTCGAGTTGGGGCAGCGGCCGTGGGGCGGTCTCGGTCTCTTCGAGGTCGGTACCTGAGGATGCGACCGGGGCCGCATCGAACCCGCGCACCACCAGGAGCCCGTCCGGCTCTTCATCCTCGGCCAAGGGGGCGATCAGCACTCCCTCGCGGTCGGCGTACCAGAGTTCGTCGGCGTAGGTGACCAGGACGGCGGGCTGGCGCTCTTCGACCTCCACCCGCAGCGTTGAAGGCAGCTCCTTGTGGATCGAAACACCGGCGACCCAAGGATGGGCGACGAGTTGCTGGTGGACCCGCGCCAACGGCAGGCGGATCAGGTTGCTGCCGGTCAGCGGCGCCAGGGAACTATCCACCCACCCCACCGGCACCCGAGTGGTGGGAGTAATGGAGAAGTCGGTCAGGGCGAAGCGCGGTGAGCTCAAAAGCCAGGCGACGAGCGCCAGCGGTGCCGCCGCGATCAGGGCGCAGCGCAGCAGCCAGCGGACGGCGATGCGCAGTGGCCGGTGCCGCCGACGTCGCGGCGCCGAGGCAGCGCGTCGGAAAAGGCCGCGCCCCGGTAGCAGGCCGGGTTGCGCCGCCGGATGGCCGTACTGGGGAACTCCGGCGATCAACGGATCGCCGCCAGTGTTCCACCGTTGCGTGGGGCGAGCGTGACTCATGGCGCGCCCTCCTCATCGGCCACCAAGCTCGCCGCCAGCCGGTAGATGTCCCCGGCTCCGAGAGTCAAGATGACGTCGCCTTCGGCGATCCGCGGTGCTAGCAACTCGGCGGCGTCGTGCCAGTCGGCGCAGTGTGCCAGGTGGCGATGGCCGCTGGCGCGCGCCGCTTCCACCACCAACTGAGCGTCGACACCGGCGATCGGCTCCTCGCGCGAACCGTAGATGTCAGTGACCACGGCGTGGTCGGCGGCGAGGAGCGCCCGGCCGAAGGCCTCGGCGTGGTCGCGAGTACGCGAGTAGAGGTGGGGCTGGAAGACCGCGTGAATCTTGCCTTCGGGGAAGCTGTCGCGTGCCGCCTCTAGGGTGGCGGCGACTTCGGTCGGATGGTGGGCGTAGTCGTCGACGACGGTGGCGCCGCGCCACTGGCCGAGCTTCTCGAAGCGGCGGTGGACGCCGCCGAAGTTGGCCAGCGAATCGGCGATGGCGGTGAAGGGGACGTCGAGGCTCAGTCCGACGGCGATCGCCGCCAAGGCGTTGCGCACATTGTGCGCTCCGGGCATCGGCAGGTCGACCGGCCCGAGCTCCTTGGTTTCTCCGTCGCCGCCGCGCAATCGCACGGTGAACCGGCAGCCGAAGGGACGATTCTCGACGGCGCTGGCCGAGAGTTCCGCTTGCGGCGCCAGGCCGTAGGTCAGAATGCGCCGGTCTTGCATCGCCGGCAAGAGTTCCTGGATGTTGGCCTCGTCGAGGCAAACGATGGCCCGTCCGAAGAAGGGGACCCGGTCGACGAAGGAGAGGAAGGCCGCTTTGATTTCGTCGAGGTCGGCGTAGGTGTCGAGGTGGTCGACGTCGATCGAGGTGACGATGGCGATGATCGGCGCCAGGCGCAGGAAACTGCGGTCGAACTCGTCCGCCTCGGCGACCAGGAAGTCGCTGCGCCCGAGGCGGGCACCGGTTCCGGTGACCCGCAGCCGGCCGCCGACGATCACCGTCGGATCGAGACCGGCGTCGACCAGCAGGGCGCCGACCAGCGAGGTGGTGGTCGTCTTGCCGTGGGTGCCGGCGACGGCAATGCCGTACTTGAGGCGCATCAGCTCGCCGAGCATCTCGGCCCGGCGCGCCACCGTGATGCCGCGCTCGCGGGCGGCGAGGATCTCCGGGTTGTCGTCCGGGATGGCGGAAGACTTGACCACCAGATCGACGCCGTCCAAGTGGTCTCCACCGTGGCCCTGAGAGATCTGGGCACCACGCTTGGCCAGCCTCGCGGTCGCCTCGCCGAGCACCTGGTCACAGCCGGAGATCTCGAGGTCGTAGTCGAGCAGTACCTCGGCGATGCCGCTCATGCCGGCGCCGCCGATGCCCACGAAGTGAATGCGCGAGAGGCCCGCGAACTGGTGGAACATCATGCCCGTGCCCCCCGCCCGTTCCGCCTTGAACCCTTGGCGAGCGCTTCCACTTCGTCGGCGATGGCGTCGACGGCGTCGGGACGGGCCAGTTTCCGCGCCGCCGCGCCCATTGTGGCCAGTGTCGCGGGTTCGTCGAGGAGCTCGCTCAAGGTGGCGGTGAGACGCTCGCCGGTCAACTCGGCCGAGAGCACCATGCGCGCCGCGCCGCCCTTCACCACGGCGCGCGCATTAACCTCCTGGTGGCCACCGGCGATGGCCAAGGGGACGAAGAGGGCTGCCCGGCCAGCGGCGCAGATCTCCGCCGTGGTGATGGCTCCGGCGCGCGAAACGATCAGCTGGCAGCGACCCATGGCGGCGGCGACGTCGTTGAGGAAGGGAGTGATCTCGACCGCTCCGCCGATCTCGCTCCCGAGGCCGGCTTCGTCGTAGGCCTGTTGGGTGGCTTTGAGATGGTCGCGGCCGCACTGGTGGAGGACGGTGAGGGCAACCGTTTTCTGACGCAGCTGAGCCACCGCCCCCGGCACCTCGCGATTGAGTTGTAGCGCTCCCTGGCTGCCGCCGAGGATCAGCAGTCGCGGCCGGCGGGCATTCTCGGTGCTGACCGCGGGCAGGGCGAAGAAGTCGGGGCGTACCGGCACGCCGGTGACCCGCGCGGGGCAGCGCAATTGGTTGGCGGTCTCGGGGAAGGCGAGCACGGCACGGTTGGCCCAACGCGAGAGGAGGCGGTTGGCGGTTCCCGCCTCGGCGTTGGGTTCGACCAGCACCGCCGGCCGACCGGCCAGGCGACAGCCGAGCACCGCCGGCATCGAGGCGAAGCCGCCGGTGCCCAGGGTGACGTCGGCGTCGAGACGGCGCACTAGCCGGCGCGCGCGCAGGGCGGAGCCCGCCAGGGTGGCGAGCGCCATCGCCTTGCCGAAGGCACCACGCCCAACCCAGGGGCGGGCCGCCAACGGGTAAAAATCGACTCCGGCGGCGGCCGCGAGGCGTGCCTCCATGCCGTTGTGGCGACCGGCGAAGCTCACCCGCCACCCCCTCTCCACCAGCGCGTCGCCGACCGCCAAGGCAGGGAAGACGTGACCGCCCGAGCCGCCGCCGGCCAGCAGGGCGTGTGGGGTGCGAGGGGCACCGTGGGAAGAGTCGCGTGCAGCCATCGGTTCATCCGTGCTCCGAGATATTGAGTAGGATGCCGCCCATGATCATCGCCATCAGCAGCGACGAGCCACCGTAGGAGATAAACGGCAGCGGCACGCCGGTGGTGGGTAGCAGTGAAGTCGCGACACCCACATTCAGCAGCGCCTGGACCACCAGCAGCAAGGTGATTCCAATGGCCAGATGGCGACCGAAAAGATCGGGTGCGCGTAGACCGGCGCGCAGGCCGCGCCAGAGGAGCAGCGAGAAACCGGCCAGCACCGCCAGCCCTCCGAGCAGGCCGAGTTCCTCGGCGACGATCGAGAAGACGAAATCGGATTCGGACTGCGGCAGGTAGTAGAGTTTCTGCACGCTCTGCCCCGGACCGAGGCCAAAAAGACCGCCCGAACCGATGGCGATCAACGATTGCAGGACCTGATAGCCGTGACCCAGCGGGTCGGCTTCGGGATCGAGAAAGGAGAGCAGCCGCGCCCTACGATAGTCGACCGAAAGGGCAAGAAAAGCGGCGATGGGAACCAACACCACCGCCGCCAGGGTCACCCAGCGTAGCTTGAGACCGGCCAGAAAAAGCATCGTGGCGGCGATCGCCACCAGGAGGACGGCGGTGCCTTGATCGGGCTCGGCCATGACCAACATGGCGGTGAGGCCGAGAGCGAAGAGCACCGGCACGAGCAGTTCGAGGCGGTTGACATCGCCCTCCTTGCGATGGATCTGGTACGCGATGAAAGGGATGAGCGCCAACTTGGCCACCTCCGAGGCTTGCAAGGAGAAGGGGCCGAGCAAGATCCACCGCCGCGACTGGTTGACCGTCGGTTGAAAGAGCACCGCGACCAGCAGAGCCAGCGCGCCGAGCAATAGGGAGTAGACGACCCACGGCTTGCGCAAGAACCCATAGGGCACATGCATGGCGACGCCCAGGGCGACGAAACCGAGGCCGGCGGCCATCGCCTGGCGGATGAGCAGCATGTCGTTGACCGTGGTGCGCGAGCGCGGCGCGCTGACCGAGTAGACCATCACCAACCCGAAGGCGACCAGCGCCAACAGGGTGGTGAAGAGGAGCTTGTCGAAGGCTAGTTTCTTAGCCATGGCAGAGCTCCGCGGCCGCCGGGCGCGCCATTGTGGACACGGTTCTCATCGCAGTTTCAATGTCGAGAGGCTGAGCAGGGCAAAGAGGATGGAGAGGATCCAGAAACGCACCGTTACCTTGGACTCAGCCCAGCCGGATTCCTCGAAGTGATGGTGGATCGGCGCCATCTTGAAGATGCGTTTGCCGCGAAGCTTGAAGGAGGCCACCTGGAGGATCACCGACAGTGCCTCCATGACAAAGAGGCCGCCGACCAGCACCAGCACCAGTTCCTGCTTGGCGATGACCGCCATCATGCCGATGGCGGCGCCGATGGCGAGTGAGCCGACGTCGCCCATGAAGACCTCGGCCGGTTGGGCGTTGAACCACAAGAAGCCCAGGCTGGCGCCGACCAAGGAGCCACAGAACACGGCCAGCTCGCCGGCGCCGGGTACGTAGGGAACTTGCAGGTAGTCGGTCAACACTCGGTTGCCGGCGATGTAGGTGAAGATGGCGTAGGTGGAGGCGGCGACCAAAGTCGCGCCGATCGCTAGCCCATCCAGCCCGTCGGTCAAGTTGACTGCATTGGAAGCACCCACCAAGACGAGGGCGACGAAGGGCACGTAGAGCACCCCGAGATTGATCACCAACGTCTTGAAGAAGGGGAAGGCGAGGGTGGGCTCGAAGCCATGCGCCGGGGGCAGAACCAGGAGCGAAATGCCGGTGAGGGTGCCGACCACCGTTTGCAGGAGGAACTTGCTGCGCGCGGTGAGACCGAGGTTGCGCCCTTGACGCACCTTGGTGAAATCGTCGATGAAGCCGATGGTGCCGAAGGCCAGGGTGGTGAAGAGTGTGATCCACACGTAAACATTGCCGAGGTTGGCCCACAGCAGGGTGGGGACGGTCACCGCGATCAAGATCAACACTCCGCCCATGGTTGGTGTGCCGGCCTTGGCTTGGTGGCTCTTGGGCCCTTCGTCGCGGATGTTCTGCCCCACCGATTGGCGGCGCAGTAGCTGGATGAAGCGCGGCCCGAGTGCCAGGCTGAGGATCAGCGCGGTCACCGTGGCACCGGCGGTGCGGAAGGTGATGTAGCGGAAAACGTTGAACAGTTGGAATTGATCGGCGAGCGGAAAAAGGAGCTGATAGAGCATCTAGGGTTCCCCTCCCGCCGCTACCGCGAGCTCTTCAGCCCGCTCCAAGAGTGCCTCGACCACGGTCTCCAGTCCGATGCCGCGCGAGCCCTTGACCAAAACCACGTCGCCCGCTTGCAGTTGGCGGGTCGCCCAAACGGTAGCCTCTTCAGCAGTAGTGAAGTGCAGGCAGTCGGCGGCTGAGGCGCCCGCTTCTCGGGCGCCGTCGAGCAGAGCCTCGCTCAAGGGGCCGACCGCGACCAGTGGCGCAAAGCCGAGCTTCGCCGCCTGAGCACCCCGGCGGCGGTGCAGCTCGGGTGCCTGGGGACCCAGTTCGAGCATGTCGCCGAGCACAGCCCAGTGGCGTGGCTTTCCGCTCGGATTGGTCAGACCCGAGGCGAGGGCGGCGGCGCTGTCCAGGGCGAGTTCGAGCGCCCGTGGGTTGGAGTTGTAGGAGTCGTCGATCACCGTCACCCTACCCTCGAAGCGATGGACGACTCCCCGGCCGCTCGGAGGTCGGGCGGCGAGGACGGCGCGGGCGATCTCGGCGGGACTCACCCCGAGGGCCCAAGCGGCGGCCGCGGCGGCCAGACAGTTGGAGACGTTGTAACGGCCGTGAAGCGGGAGCTCGACGAGCTGGGTGACGGTCTCGCCGTCGTCGTCCAAAGCGAGGAGGAAACGGTAGCCGATCTGGCCCTCGCCGTCGTCGTTCTCGGTGCTCGCGAGGGGTTCGATCGCCCTGGCACGCACCCGCGGCACGGGGCTCCCTTGGGTGGTCGCCCCGGCCTCCCTCTCGCTGTACCACAGGGTTGGACTCTCGGGACGGTGACGGCGGATGGCGGCGACCACTTCGGGGTCGTCGGCGTTGGCGATCACTAGACCGTCGGCGCTCAAGCCGGCCATGACCCCCGCCTTGGCGTCGGCAATGGCGCGCAGCGAAGGGAAGTTTTCAAGGTGGGCGGCGCCGACATTGAGCAAGACCACGGCATCGGGCGTGGCCAGCCGGCTGACCCCGGCCAGTTCGTCCGGGGTGGACATCCCCATCTCGGCGACCATCCACTCGCTGTCGGCGGGGATCGAAAGCAGGGCCAGCGGGAAGCCGTACAGGTTGTTCAGATTGCCGGGGCTCTTGGCCACCCGGTAGCGCTCGGCGAGCATCGCCGCGAGGAGCTCCTTGGTGGTGGTTTTGCCGGCCGAACCGGTGATACCGATGAGCCGCTCGGGTGTTTGTTGGCGCACCGCGCGGGTCAGGGCATGGAGCGCTTCGGTGGTGTCGTCGACCCGGATCAAGAGGCTGTCCTCGGGGGCGTCGACCTCCTCGTGGTGGACTACCGCCGCGCTGGCGCCGCTCTCGAAGGCGGCGCGCACGAAGCGATGGCCGTCGGTCTGTTCACCGGGAACGGCAAAGAAGAGCGCTCCGTCTCCCGCTTGACGCGAGTCGAGGGCGGCGCCCGAGTAGGTCGTCTGCCGGGCGTCGGTGGTGGGGCCGATCATCGTGCCCCCCATCGCTTGCGCGGCTTCATTGATGGACCGCCGAGTCAAACCTCGCCTCCAGAGCTGCTCGCATCTCGTCGTGATCGGAGAAGGTCAAGCGGCGGTCGCCGACGATTTGCTCGCTCTCGTGGCCCTTGCCGGCGAGCAGGATGGTGGCCTTGCGGGTGAATAACGCGGCCACTTCGACGGCGCGCCGGATGGCTTCGCGGCGATCCGGTACCACCTCGTAGTCGGCCTTGCCGCCCTCCTTGAGACCGGCCTCGACGGCGTGGATGATGGCCAGCGGATCTTCACTCCGGGGGTTGTCCGAAGTCAGCACCACGTAGTCGGCGAGGCTGCCGGCCACCCGTCCCATCAAGGGCCGCTTGCCGGGGTCGCGGTCGCCGCCGCAGCCGAAGATCAGGACGATGCGCCGGTCGTCCAGCTCGCGTAGCGACGAGAGGGCCGCTTCGAGTGCTCCGTCGGTGTGGGCGTAGTCGACGTAGGCGGGGAAGGGCTGGCCGCCGTCGATCGCCTCCAGCCGACCGCGCACCGGGTGCTGCGCCGCCAAGGCTGTGGTCACCGCCGCGTGCGGCAGTTCGAGAGCCTCGGCCACGGCCGCCGCGGCGGTCAAGTTGAGTAGGTTGTAGCGCCCCAGCAACGGGGTCTCAAAGTGGAGATCGCCGCGCGGGGTGGCGAGCACGCCGCGGGTTCCAGTGGAGGTCAGCTCGACCTCCTTGGGGGCGATGTCACCGCCCTCGCCCCAGGTGAGGATGGAGATCCCCTCGCCCTTCAGTTCTTCTTGCAGGCGCCGGCCGTAGCGATCTTCGGTGGGGAGGACGGCGATGCCGGAGGGCTCCAACTGATCGAAGAGCCGCCGCTTGGCCAGGTAGTAGTCCTCAAAACCGTCGTGGAAGTCGAAATGGTCGCGCGACAGATTGGTGAAGGCGGCGACGCGATACCTGGCGCCGGCCACCCGTCCTTGGACTAGGGCGTGGCTCGAGACCTCCATGGTCACCGCTTCGGCACCGGCTTCCCTCATGTGGCGCAGCGTGCGGTAGAAATCGGGTGCTTCCGGCGTTGTCGGGGTGCTGGTCTCACCGGGGAAAGGAGCGCCGCCGAGCTGGAAACCCAGCGTCCCCATGGCGCCGGTCGACAAGCCGGCCGCTTGGAGAATCGAGGCGGTGAGCGCGACGAGAGTCGACTTGCCGTTGGTGCCGGTGATACCGACCAGGGTCAATTCGCGGTCGGGATGGCCATGGAGGCGAGCGGCGAGCGGTGCCAGCAGGCTGTGCGGTCGCTCGGTGGTCACCCACGGCACCCGTTGCCAGGCGCCGGGTTCCTCCGCTGCCGGCGCCGGCTCCGGCGCTAGGATGGCCACCGCTCCGCGCTCCACCGCCTGATCGGCGAAACGCCGCCCGTCGAAGTTCTCACCCAAGCAGGCGACGAAGAGATCCCCGGCCGCCACCCGACGCGAGTCGTGGGTGATCCCGTGGACCTTGACCTCGGTCCCAAACTCAACCGTGCCGAGGGTCGGCGGCAGCTGGACGGGCAGCCCCGCCATCAGTTCGGGAATCATCATCCCCCCGCCTCGACGCGCCAGGGGTCGTCGTCTCCGCCATCGGCGCTTTCGCTCTCCGTGATCTCAGCTTCGGGAGCGATGCCCAGGGCGACCAGAGCCTGGCGGTTGATCGCGGCGAAGACCGGGGCCGCCACCACGCCCCCATGGATGTTGCCGCGCGGCCGGTCCACCACCACCGCGGTGACCAGTCGAGCGGAGCGGGAAGGGCCGAAACCGGCGAAAACGGCGATGTGGTCGGTGGCGGAATAGCCGCCCACCACGGCCTTTTGTGCCGTACTGGTCTTGCCGGCGATGCGGTAGCCTTCAACTTGCGCCCGCCGCGCCGTACCCTCGGCGACCACCGCTTCCAGAAGACGGCCCACCTGTCGCGCGGTGGCTTTGGACATCACCCGGCCGACCGCGGTCGGTGTGCCGATCCTCTCGCGCTGGGTGCCGCTGCCGATCGCTTCGACCACGTAGGGCTTCATCAGCGTGCCACCGTTGGCGATGGCGCCGAAGGCGGCGGCGAGCTGGATGGCGGTGACCGAGATCCCTTGGCCAAAGGCGGCGTAGGCACCGGTGCGCGGTGGCCAGTCCTCGATCGGGCGCAGGATCCCGAGGCTCTCTCCGGGCAGGTCGATGCCAGTCTTGGCGCCGAAACCGTAGGCGAGCATTTGCTGGTAGAACCTGGGGTCACCGATCCGTTGTTTGACTTTGATCGTCCCAATGTTGCTCGACTTCGAGATCACTTCGCGGAAAGTCAACAAACCAAAAGGTTTGTAGTCGCGAATGGCGACCCCTTGCACGAGCAGCTTGCCCATCTGGCAGTCGATGATGTCGCTCGGGTCAATGACGTTCTCTTCCAGCGCGGCGGCGGCGACCACCACCTTGAACACCGAGCCGGGCTCGAACGCGTCGGCCACCGCGCGGTTGCGCCAGCGAGTTGTGCGGTCGGGGTAGGCGCCGAAACGGTTGGGGTCGAAGGTCGGCCACGAGGCCATCGCCTTGACCGCGCCGGTGGTCGGGTCGAGCAGTACGACGCTGCCCGCGGCGGCGTCGTACTTGCGGATTACAGCCAGCAGCTCGCGCTCGGCGATGTGCTGCATGGCGCCGTCGAGAGTGAGATGGAGGTCGCGCCCCGGCCGGGCGGCCTCCGCGGCGACGCCGGGTGCGACCGCTAGCTGGCCGCTGGCGTCGCGCAACACCATGCGTTGACCAATATGGCCGGCGACCACCTTCTCGTACTGTGCCTCAATGCCGGCCAAGCCGTGGAAATCGGTACCGACGAAGCCCAGGACGTGGGCGCCGAGTTCGCCGTAAGGGTAGAAGCGACGGCTCTCCTCGCGCCAGTGGATACCGGGTAGCTTAAGCTCTTTAACCGCCTCGGAGACCGCTTCGTCCACCTGTCGCGCCAACCAGACGAACTGGTTGGTCGCGGTCAGCTTTTTTCTCAGAACATCCTGGGGCAGCCCGAGAACCGGCGCGAGCGCCTCGGCGAGGGCGGCGGGATCTTGAATCGCTTGGGGATCGGCGAAAATCGAGTCGGCCGGTGCCGAGACCGCCAGCTCGCGGCCGGTGGCGTCAAACAGGGTGCCTCGCGGTGGGTTGAGGGTGATCGTACGGTGCTGTTGCTTGCGCGCCAGCTCGGTGTAGTGGCCATGACGTTCAATCTGCAAGTAGCCCAGCCGCATTCCCGCGGTGAGGAAGCAGGCCACCAGCAGGACCACGAAAGTCACCAGCCGCCATCCGGCCTTCTGGTGGCCTGCCTCGGTGAGGGTACTCACCGCTCACCTCCGCCGGTGCTCCGGCGTGGTGCCATCGGGTGCACCAGTTGCTGGTAGTGGACGGTCTGGGCTGCCGTTTGTGCTTGCAATCCCAGCTGCTCACTCGCCAGCCGCTCGATGCGAGCCGGATGCGCCTGCCTGCCGGCTTCGAGACGCAGGTGGCGCTCTTGACGTTGCAGTTCGTGCAGCTCCGTTTCGAGCTTGTTGATGCGGTAGCCAGCCGAAAGAGTTTGCAGTTCCACCCAGGTGTACCCCAACAGCCCCGCCGCCAGCGGAACCAGCGCCAGGATCACCAACAACAACTCACGCCGCCGCTGGCCATCCCGCTCGCGGCGCAGATAGCTGTTGGCCGGCTCGCGGCGTAGCGTTTGGGCGTACGGGGTCTTCATGGAAGGGAGACCTCAAATCAGATCCGGCGGGCGGCCCGCAGGCGAGCCGAGCGTGAACGGGGATTGGCTTCCACCTCGTCTTGGCTGGGCCGAAGAGGTTTCTTGGTCAAGACTTCGATCAACTGAGTTTCGGCATGGGGTCGACCGGTGACCTGATCGATCTGGCCGCGGGCCAGGTCGCGCACTCGGTTCTTGACGATGCGGTCCTCGAGGCTGTGGTACGAAATCACCACCAAGCGCCCCTCTTGGTCGAG
>QIHU01000102.1 GCA_003231035.1 Acidobacteriota bacterium | reverse complement strand
ATCCCTTGAAAATCCCAGGCAGCAAACTCGCTAATTAGGTTGTAGTTGAAGTTCCTGCTCCCGATGGACGTTCTGTCGCTGCAATCGTCATTGTCGCAGCGATCGACGTGTAGATGCGTACGCAGGATTTCATCGCCAGGCTTGTCCGTGCCGGTTTCTTCAAACTCGACTCGGTAGTTCTGCCCATCGGCGGGGTCGACAAAATACAACATATTAAAGTCGTCGATCGAGTCTTGGTTGCCGTCTTGGCCCAGTTGCGGACAACGATAGAGTCGTACTTCCTGCCAACTCTGGCCCAAGGTCGCCGGCTCTTGAGACTCGAAGCCGGTATCTGGCCCTTCTCTGCAATCCCAAAGTCTGCCAAAAACTTGGGGAATCAAGGGGTTGGGAAAGTCAAGACCGCTGTCCAGCTTCACCAGCGACTGACCAGGCACCAGGTTGTAGAGCCAGTGCGATCCTCGCATACGAAGGTCGTCCTGGTTAAAGGTCGCGAATCCCAGATGGAGGGGGATCTTCTCGTCTAGAGTCTCTTGGATCACCTGATAGATCGCACTCTTGGCCTGGAAGAACTTCGAGCCGGGATCGTCTCCTTGGAGCGGTGCGTAACAGTCGCCGTTAGGGCAACTACCCGTTTCACAGAGCCAGCCTTCGGTCTCGCCGACGCTACAGACCGGCTTTTCGGTCACCACTCCGGTGGTGTCATCAGTGCACGTGTGGCGTGGGCAGATCTTGGCGCAGAGGGCGTTGTCTAGCGGGCACTCGTAGGAGCAACCGTCGGGATCGGTGCACGGAGGCTTCCAGTTCATCGAACCCGAGGTGTCGAAGAGCACGAAGAGGTAGGGAGTTTCACTTCCCGCACTGAATAGATCACGATCATCCTGCGCCACGGCTGGAGTGACCAGGGTCACTCCCAGGGTCAAGGTTGCGAACAGCAAGCCGGCAAGCGCCGTGGCACGAGTGAATTTTAAAAGAGGGGAACGCATGCTGATCTCCTTGCGAACTCGATGCGGGTACTTCGTTGGATGTGACAAATCATGGGATTGCCACAATCGAGTTCTGCCTGGCCTTCTCGGCTGGCGTGTACGAATCGGTGGTAACCACTTGCGGGGTGACTTCGAGCATGACTTCAATGTTCTTGCGCGCGATGATCGTTTCGGAAACTCCGACAACTCTGCGACCTTGCACGCGAATCGAGTTGCTCGCCTTGCTCATCAGTTGATCGTTGTAGCCGGTTCCGTTGGCGGTGGCGCAAAGATCGCAGCGCAGGTCGTAGAGCGGCACCACGGGCTGCAGCTCGACTTCGTTGCGGAGCTGCGCCGCGACCGAGCCTCCGTCACCGGGCAACTCGATCACAGTGCCTCGCGAGTCATTGTTGACCATCAGGCGAGCCGTGGCGATGGCGATCCCTGAATCGGCGGCGTAGAAGACGCGGCTAATGAGCCGCTCGTTGGCACCAACCTGCTGTTCGCCAGCGGTGATGAAAACCAGGGAGAGACCGAGGACGGTGAGCACGATCATCACCATCAAGGTGATGACGAAGGCGCTTCCTCGTTCGGGAGAACGCCCGCGGGTCGATCGGCCGAGCGGACTATCTGGGCGCTGCCGAGCAGCGATTGGATTCTTGGTGCGAGTGATCAACGGTCCTCCCCTCGTATGCTTCTGGTCAGCCATCGCGCTACGGTTGGATTTGAAAGTTGTTGCGCAGACTCACGTCGGAGCGCAAGATGCGGCGGCGGTACTTGCGAGCTTCATCGCTGTTGATGGCGCTCGTCGCACCGGTCCCGTAGACCCGGTCTTCGAGGCCAAGGAGGATCGGCGCTTGGTACTTGTTGTCGGGGCGGTCGGTGCGAACCAGGGTACTGATGCGCATACTGCGCAGCATACCGTTTAGCTGCACATCGCCTTCGTCGTTGAAGATCCACTCATCCGAGGAGCTGGGTCCTTCTTCGGCATCGCCATCGCCGTCGGTGTCGAAACCGATCGCAATCTGCAAGTCGAAGACGTTCTCGGCGATATCAACTTTCAGACTGGCGAAGTTGTCGATGGTCGGGTAGGGATTGTCGGTGTTGGGGTAGAAGCGACTCCGCGTCAAAACCGACTGAATCTCGTGCGTGTTGGCGGGAGAGTCGGCCTCATCCCGAACGTAGTAGCGGTACTCTTCGAGAACTCCGATATAGCTGATCCCTTCAGAAACGAATTCCGCCAGTCGCGCTTGAATCTCGGCGTTGGTGGTACCGCCTCCGGGGCTGATCTTGTTGTAGTCTAGGGTGTGGAGGCCCCCTTCGCTGGTGAATTCGAGGGTCACTCCGGTGTCATCGACGGCGCCGTCATCGTCCGCGTCGATGGCCACGCAGGTGTTCGAGGCGTTCAAGGTGGAGCCCTCCTCGACCAGTTCCACCACCGCGTACTTTCGGTCGTCGAAGCTGCTGACCATGATCAGTGCTTCTTGGCGGAAGGTGAAGCCCGGCTGGGTGGCGTCAACGAGATTGACCAACGCCGCCAAATCTTGCCGCAAGCCGGCGGCGACCTGCCAGCACACTTCCACCGACCCCGAGACTCCGTCAGGATTCAGAGTGAAACCGCGGGTTCCCGCGGTGTTCGGTTGGTCCCGGTCCAGAATGTAGACAGGGTTGTTCAGGGCGCCGCGAACGGTCAGTACGTCGGTTCCTTCCATCACTCTAGGTGAGGTGGTGTTGGCCACCACGATGTGTTCGTTGCTGCCGATATCGTTGCGCACCAAGAGAGCGAGCCCGAACGGAATGGGCGGCTCCGGCGTGGGGATAGGCAGGCTGGGATCTTGCAGCGGCAATCCCCCGCGGCCACCCATCCTCAACAGACGGACCATGTCGTGCTGGCCGATACGCAGAGACTGCTGCATCTCGGCGGTGGCCGTCTGCACCTGGCTGAGTCGGCGGTTGGACTCAAAGACCAAGAATGTAGCGACCATGATCTGTAGCATTACAGCCAGCGAAATCACCATCTCGATCAGGGTGAAGCCTCGTTCCCTGCGCCGCTGTAAGGAGAAGAGCCGACGCGGGGAGAAGGGCTGCCGTTCGGTTGTTCTTGCCATCTCTAGAATCCTCGCAACACGCGTACCGTAACGCTCTTGTTGAGCACCCTGCGCAAGGCGCCTGAACTATCCAATTGGCCGATAACCTCGACTTCCATTTCACGCAGATGGACGGGGAAGAGGTTGACCAAACCTCCCCCCGCAGCCGGACTGGCGAAGGGAGTATCCAGAATTCCGTTGTCTTCCAGGTCACGCAGCTGGAACTGGCGCACGGTCGTGGTGCGCTCCATCTCTTTGCCCGGCGTGGTGCTAGGACCGTTGATCCATCGATAGAGGGTGCGGTCGTAGTGCTCAACGGCCTGTTTGTCCAACCCCGATGTCACCACCAAGGACGGATGGTTGAAATCAAGGGCGAAGAACTGCTCGGCGCCCGAGCGGGCGGCATTGCTGACCTTGGACGATTCGTTACCCGAGGCGTTATTGAGTACCGACTGCAAGAACAGCGGTACCAAGCCGATCAGGACGATGAACAGCAGCGCGGAAGCCATCAACACCTCGATCAGGCTGAAGCCGCGTTCGCCTCTTCGCTGGTCCGGCCCGCTTACATCTTCCATTTCCACTTTTCGCCTCCTTCGTCTTGCTTCTTCCACTTCTTGTCGACGGGATCCCACTTGCGAATCTGAAAACTGGTTGCCGCTTGCACCGGCATCCTCACTTCGAAGTAGTTCTCCTTGGTGGGATTGCCTGGCTTCACTTCGCGCAAGCGAAACGCTCCGGTATCTCTGACCGCGCCGTTGGTGTCGAAGACCACTTGGTTGGGCAGCCCCGCCGGCGCCACGGTGAAGCCGACGACGCTCAGCGAATCCGGAGGCGGTTCGCTCGGCGGACCACCGAAACCGATGAGTCTGGGCAACTGATAGCTGCGCAGGATTCGCTCGGCCCCGTTGCGTTGGCCGTTTTGATCGTCATCGACGAAGGCCTGCACCGTCTTGGTGGCCGGATTGACCCGCACCACGGTGGGGAAGCCAATCTTGATCGCTTCGAGGCGAGCAATGGCGAAGACCGTCGCGGTTTCGAAGGTGACCGCTTGGAGCTTATTGCGCACGATCAACCGCTGTAGGGAGGGCCAAGAGAAGCCGACCAGGATCGTCATCAGCACCAGCACCACCAGCATCTCCAGTATCGAAAAGCCGCGCTCTTGCTTTCTCAAACCTAGAATATTCATAGCTCACCTTTCTAGAGCAAGGTTGGTGCCAAACAGGGACTCGCAGCTCTACTTGTTGAAAACAGGGGACTTACACGAGAACTATTGCCAAGCGCGGGGACTAGCCAGGAGGCATTTTGTTACCACTGGTATCAGCCTTGCCAGGCGAAAACACCAAACAGAAACGGGCCCCACCTTCTTCGCGACGCTGGTGGCGGATGGTGCCGCCGTGGAGGGTAACGATGCGGTGGGTCAGGGCCAGGCCCAGGCCGACACCGTCGGGGCGCCCGGTGGCGAAGGGCAAGAAGAGCCGATCGACCATCTCTTCGGAAACGCCGGGGCCTCGGTCTTCGACCCGGATCTCGAGGCTTTCTTCGCCGCCCCGCAGCTCCACCCGCGCGCCACCCGGTAAGCCGGCGCTGCGTTCGGCTTCGACGGCATTGCGCAGCAGGTTGCGCAGCGCTCGCTCCAGCAACTGCGAGTCTCCCTGCATCACCATCGGCCGAACGGGCTCGGACCCGTCGTCTTCGGGAATCCGAACGATCTCGACCTCGGCTCCTAGGAGTGCTGGATCGCTAGCGCAGCCGCGCACCAGAG
Organism: Acidobacteriota bacterium; assembly: GCA_003231035.1. Lineage (GTDB taxonomy): Bacteria > Acidobacteriota > Thermoanaerobaculia > Multivoradales > SZUA-115 > SZUA-115. Next base: position 9,930 of record QIHU01000102.1, on the reverse strand, counting down.
CCGCGAGGTCGACCGCCTGCGGTCGAATCGACCCGGGCCGCGCGAAGGTCATGAAGTCTTCCAGAACGCGCTGCAGATGATCGGTCTCCCGACGCATCTCGGAAAGGTACTCGGTGGTGTCGACCGATTGCTGGGCCGACGGCCGCTGACGCCCTTGGCGCTCCATCAGGCCGAGGTAACCGCGCAAGGTTCCCAGACTGTTGCGTAGCTCGTGAGCAACCCCGGCAGCCAACTCTCCCAGTTGCGCCAAACTCTCCGCCAACCGGCTCTCGTTGGCGTCGCGGCGAGCTTGGGTAAGGTCAGCGAAGAGCACCAAGAAGCCCCGCACCTCCGGTCCCACGGGGCGCAGTGCGTGTACGGTCAACCCCAGGGCGAGATCTCCAACTTGGCACTCCCGTCGCTTGACTCCTTGGCCGGACTGGAGCGCTTGCTTGAGCAACGCCAGGAGCTCTTCGTGACGCTCCAACAGGGTGGCCACCGGAATGCCAGGTGCCGGCGGCGCGACACACAGTAGGCTGGCTCCAACATCGTTGAGCGCCAAGACCTCACCGCGGCGATCTAGGAGCAGCAAACCGCTGTCGAAACTTGGCGCCAGAGTCTTACCCAGGGCTCGTAGCTCTTCGCTGTGGGCCGCGGTGGCGGCAATCGGTTCAGCCAGCCGCGCCCCGCCCGCCTCAGCCTTCGAGGCAGGCGCACCGACCAACGGGGAGTGTGAGCCACGTTGGGATAGTTGCCAGAGTGCTCGATCGAAGGTCGAGATCAGGAAGGCCATCTCGTCGTCGGGGTCTTTGACCTCTCCCCGCGGTAGAGGCGCCATAGCGAGGGTACCCTCGCGGTCCAGTTGGCGCGCCCGATCGAGCATCTGCTCGTAGGGGGTTAGCAGGCGACGCACGAAGAGCAGAACCAAAAGGAAGACGCCGATGTCCGCCGCCAGGACGATCGCGAACAGGGCTCGCATCAGACGCAGTTGGCTGGCCAGAAGCATGGCCGGATAGTCCACCCGCAGGATCCGGCCCTCGCCCAGGCCGGCAAAGGCCACGATGCGCTCGCCGGCGCCGCCGCCCGGGCCAAACGAGCGGCCGTCGGCGATCGGTTGGCCTCCTAGAACTGCCAGCGGCGCTTCGGCCAACGGATCTCCAATCGCCATCAACAGGGTGCCATCCGCCGCCACCACGGCCGCGGCGCTCGCCCCGCGGGTCCAGCGGCGCAGGTCGTCTTCCGACAAGTTCACTCGGGCTTCGAGTTCGGCCGCCGCCGTCTTGCAGATCCTCTCCACTTCGCCGCGACGCTCGTCCGCCAGGAGGGTCAAGGCGTTGCGGTGAGCGAAGAGGGTGAAGGTCGACAGCAAGACCACCAGGAGCAGTGAAACCGGCACCAGGATGGAGATCTCACGCCGTAGACCAAGGCGCAACCGGAGACTCACCGTGCGTCCCCGTTCAGCTCCTCGCTCAAAGCAAGCTCGAGTAGTAGCGAACGATCGCCGGTCCGACGAAGAGGGAAACCACCCCGCCCAGGGCTAGGAAACTCCCAAAGGGCAACTTGCTCTTCATGCCACCGCGCCCCCCCGCAATCATCGCCAGCCCCACGGCGGACCCACTCACTGAAGCAAAGAACAACGCCACCAGCATTCCCTTCCAGCCGAGAAAAGCACCGAGCATGGCGAGCATTTTCACGTCTCCCAGCCCCATGCCTTCCTCACCGCGCAGCCGATACCAGCCCTCGGCAAGAGCCCAGAGCAGTCCTCCGCCGAGGAGGGCACCGAGGAGCGCCGAGCGCCAGCCACTCCAGTACAACCACCGAGAGAGCAGCAAGCCAAGCGCAATTCCAGGCAAGGTGATCTTGTCGGGCAGAAGAAAGTGCTCGGCGTCGATGGCCGCAAGCGCCACCATGGCGGCGCAAAAAAACAGCCCGGCCAGCAGCTCGACCGAAACATCGAACTGCCAGTAGCAAGCGACGAAGAGCAAGGCGGTCAAGGCCTCGATCATCGGGTAGCGCGCCGAGATCTCTGTCTTGCAGTGGCGACATCGGCCGCGCAGCAGAAGGTAGCTGAGGATTGGAATGTTGTCGCGCGCGGCGACCACCTCACCGCAACCGGGGCAACGCGATCGTGGGGTGACCGTCGAAATCCCCAGCGGCAATCGGTGAATCAGCACGTTCAAGTAGCTGCCGATGATCAGGCCGAGGAGGGCGACGTAGATAGCGATGGGTAGTGAGAGGGGCACCAGGAGATTCTATCCGCTCAAGGAAGGAAGCCCTTGCTCTCAACCACCTTTTTGACAAGGGAGCTGAAGGCAAGGGCTTAATAAAGTGCCCGGGACCCGAGACTCGAGGTCCGCGGGTGGGTGGGTGGGGGCGGGCGAGGTGCGAGCCTCTAGCCACGAGCCCCGGGCGGGGACTAAGTTGTAGGTGGGACTTACCTCTTAGTTGGGCCTCCGAAGAAAACCGCCGTCGGCCCAAACAAGATCTTGTCGGTAGTCCGTGGGATCGAACGACCCAATAGAGTAACTACCGGAAACGGAATTGCCATCAAAGCCGCCACTGCCGATCAACATGATCGTCTCGCGCTGGGGATTGGCCAGGTCGAGGCGATAGGTATAGCTGTGCTTCCAGCCATCGCGATCCTTAATCTGTTGGATGTAGGTTGGCACCAGAGCGTCGCGGATCGCCGCACGGTCGGATGTCCCCTGCCAGTCGCCCACATCGAAGGTCAGACCGGAGGCGCCCGCGGCGGAGGCGGACACGTTGTCCGACAGCCAACTCATCATCGCGGTTCCGGTTTCCCTCATCTCTTGCATGGTGCGTTTTTGTCTGGCCTTGTTGATCGAGTCGAGAAAGTTGGGAATTAGGATCGCCGCGATGATGCCGATGATCGCGATTACGATCAGTAGCTCGATGAGGGTGAAACCTCTTTTAGCTCGACTTGGATACATAGCACTGTAGAAAGTCAGTCCCTGTTATTCGCGGTACCTTGAGACTAGAGCAAGGGACGTGCCACACCAAAAAAGGGGCAAAAACCAGGGTTTTCGCCGCTTTTCAACGCCGAGCGTGACAACGATTGTCAACCTCGGTGTGAACCGATGTCACCGCGCGACGCAGCTACGGACGATGCGCTTCATGCGCTCAACTCCGTCGTCGAAGCGCTCGATTGAGATCGCCTCATCAGCACTGTGGACGCCCGTGCCCTCTCCCGCCGCGAGGGCGAAGGGGGAGAGGCCGTAGGCTGGAATCCCGCGCTCGCGAAAAAATCTGGAATCGGTGAAGCCGACCATGTACGAAGGAACCACCGGTGCGATGCCACCGAGTTCACTAACGATCGCTCGGTAGGCGGGATGATCCTTCGGCGAAGGGGGAGAGGGCGGCGCAGTCACCAAGACCTCGACATCGATGCGCTTGCCAAGGGCCTCGCGAACGCGCGCCAATAGGGCCTCGGCATCGGTGTCTGGCAACATTCGAATGTCAATCAAGGCCGACGCCTGCGCCGGTATGACGTTGATACTGCTGCTGCCTTCGAGCACCGTGACTTGCAAGGTGTCGACAAACAAATTGGTGTAGGTGGGCAACATCGGTTCGCTCGGTCCGTCCGCTTTGATGTACCGGTCGAGGTCCGAAAAGATGCGCCGTAAGCGGCCTGTGTAGCGCGGGGCCAGCGCCCCGAGAAAGTCCCGCGCCGGAGCCGTGACGCGGAATTCGGCGGGCAAGGAGGTCAAGCGGTCGAGCCCGGCGATCAGCCTGTGGACCGAAGATCGCGGGTTGAAGCCGGAGCCGTGACCCCCGCGACCGTGAGCCGTGGCGCGTAGCCAAAGCGGCCGCTTTTGCGCCACCTCAACCTCCCACCAGCGAACCGTATCGCCCACGGCGCGAACCCCACCGCCTTCGTTGTAGACCGCCCACGCGGCGCTGAAACGGTCAGGGAATTGCTCGATCAACCAGCCCATTCCTTGACTACCGCCGGTCTCTTCGTCCGCCACGGCGACAAAGACCAGGTCACGAGTTAACGCGGCTCCGCGCCGTTTGAGATCGATCAGCGCCGCGAGATGGGCAATACCGAGGCTCTTGCTGTCGATCGCGCCTCGGCCCCACAGTCGACCCTCGATCACATCGCCGGAGAAGGGCGCGACGCTCCAACCCGGTCCCGCGGGCACCACATCCATATGGTGGGTCAGAATCAGCGGCCCCCCGACCGGTTCACCCTCGGCGGGTAGGCGAGCATAGAGACTCACTCGGCCATCTGGAGTCGCCAGCAGCTCGGTGGGGATGCGCTCGCGATGAAGAATATCGCCAAGAAATGCCGCCGCGCGGTGCTCTCGGCCCGGCGGGTTCGAGGTGTCGATGCGCAGGTAGTCCCGCAACCAGCCGGCCTCTTCAGAGAGTGGTGCCGGCGCGCGACCTTGAGCGGCTGGGCCGACCCACGATCCGACGACGGTCACCAGTATCACGGCCGAGATCACGATCGACCACCACCACGCGCGCGCTCTTGGAGTTTGGACTTTCATCGCTTGCACTGTAGCAACAGAAAAGCCGGGCCTATCCACAGGCCCGGCAAGGTATCGAAACTCTCATCCCGAGAATCGTTGGACCCAGCACAAAGAACCAGGCCAAACAAAAAAAGGGGGTGTCGCGAAGCGACACCCCCTGGCATAGGGCAAAGCCGAAAAGCGCTCTATTGCTTTTCAGGCTTGCGGAGGAACGAACCATCGGCCCAGACCGTATCCTGAGCGTAGTCGGTCGGATCGAAGGCGCCGATAACACCGTTGAAGTCTTCATCGCCACCGCGGCCGAAACTGCGAACCATGATGGCGAACTGAGCCGAGGGGTCATTGAACGGCAGACGGTACTCGTAGGAGAAGCGCCAGGCGTCGAGATTCGCGACCTCTTGGGTGTAGTTCGGAACCAATTCGTCCTGTATCTCCGTGAGCGTCCCCACGGTCGGGTAGAGGCTGAGATCGAAAGTGGTGGTCGCCGCGCCAGCCGCGCCCGCGCCCAGTTGGTCACTCAGCCAGGAGAAAGCGGCGGTGCCCCAGTTCTTCATATCTCCCATGGTGCGCTTCTGGCGACCTTTGTTCAGGGCATCTAGGAAGTTCGGTACCAGGAGGGCAGCGATGATGCCGATGATGGCGATCACGATCAGGAGCTCAATTAGGGTGAAACCCTTTTGCCGGCGACGGTTGGTCAGTTTCTGAATCATTGGAAGGAATCTCCTCAGTCGATGGATGGTCAAGTTGGTTTTTGTTCTGGCTCGCCTATCAACTACAGCAACCCTTGTGCCAACCCTGCGGCCCGCCAAGAAATTTTCTGTATCTCGCTGAAAACAAGAGACTTAACGCCAGGCCACCAACTACCTTGCGGCCCTCACCGACTCTTGTAGGAAAGAAGCTGACAATGATTGTCAACGGTCTATGCCATCCAATGTCAGTGCTAAATGTCTTCTTCCCGTTTCGGGGGATCCCAGAGGTATGGCGGCTCGGCGCCGGCACTCAACTCGAACACCAAGCGGCGAAAGACGTTGATCCCGTTGAGGTACCCCAGGAGGTTCAGCCTCTCATTGGGCCGGCCGATGTGGAGGGTCTCGGGTAGCGGCACCAGGAAGGGAGAGAGGCCATAGGCGACCACCGTGTCACTGCGAACGAAGCGGGAGTCGGTGGCCGTCCAGGGTAGAAAATAGGGACCGATCGGGGCATCTGGATACTCGGCGCTCAGGGAGCGAACCACCTGCTGGTAGAGCGGATGATCGAGAGGACTGCCCCCGTCATAGCCCAATTCGTCATGGATCGTGAAATCCACACCGTGGGTCAGCCACTCCGGCAGGAGGGTGCGCCGGGCCTCTTCGAACCGGGAGCCCGGTAGCAAGTAGAAGCGCACCGCCAACTCAAAGCCGCCCTTCGTTTCGACGATCACCGTCGCCGGCTTGGCCTCGTCGTGCATCATCGAGTGGAGGAACTTCGGTAGCTCTTGAAGCTCGATCAGGGCTGGATACTTTTCGAGCCCATAGGGGTCCGCGAGAAGTTCACGCATGCTCGCCAAGTCTCGGGTGGGCCCGTACTCTTTGAAAAAGGCGGCAACCTCTGGAGTGATGCGGATTGAGGAGGGCGGTGTGTCGTCTTGCTCGCGGAGTTCTTGTTGCAGGATCTCGAGCCGCTCTCGGCTGGCGGAGCAGAGAGTCACATCGACCCACCTCTTCTGCGCGAATTCGATTCCCCAGTATTTGAGATCGGTGAGCGACCGGTTCTCGAGCGCTCCTCCTTCGCTCAACATTCCCCAGAAGCGTCCTACCAGTTCCGGGTGCTGGCTGAGGATCCACTTCATTCCGTAGTCGCTGCCGATCTCTTCGCTGCCGGTGGCGAGGAAGATCACTGAACGCTCGAGCGGCAGACCGCTTCGCTTGAGTTCGATGAAGCTGACCAGCTGGGCGATGGCGATCCCCTTCATGTCGTAGGATCCGCGACCGTGGATCCACGGACCTTCGATATCTCCCGAAGTAGGCGGGCGACGCCACGCCTCGGGAACGGGGATCGGATCGGTATCGATGTGGTTGTGCAGGACCAGCGCCCGCGGGTTTTTCCCTTCGAGGATTGCCCAGAGGTTGGCGTGGCCATCGCCGAGTTCTTCGATCTGGACCTCGATACCCTCGGCCTCCAGTATGCCGGCCAGGAAGCGCGCCCCGGCCACCTCATCGGCATTGGGCTGACTGGTATCGACCTGCAAGTACTCTTGAAGCCAGCGCACCTCTTCGAACTTCGCGAAGTCGACCCCGCGCCACGGCGGCGCCTCGTAGGTCGGCGCTAGACTCTTGAGATATTGCGCACCCAAAAAGACCACCACCCCCATCAAGGCCAAGCTCAGGTAGAGGGAAACTCGAGCGCTGTTGCGGCGACGACGCTCCATGGGCGTTCTGATTTTTTTTGCCTTGAACATCTATCGCTTCTCCATATCGGGCTTGAGTGCGATCAATCGTTCAACCGGAGCGAAGGCGTCGCGGAGGATTTTATCGTGGGTGATCACCAGGTCGACTTCGACCCGCCGCTGGGCGACAGCGACCACGGAAAGTTCGAACTGAGCCTCCGCATCGAGAGCACGCCCCCGTTCAACGAGCTCTTCGGTGGAAACCAGCGAGTCCGCGTGGTGAGCGAAAAGCGCGACGTTCTGACTCCCTAGCGAGCGAAAGAGATAGATGCTCGGAAAGAGCTCGGCAACCGTCCGGTAGATCGCGCGTGAGAACGGATGCCGAACGCCGCCGGCCAGATTGATCCCCAGGACGCCGCCCGGGGTGAGGCGCTTATCCAGCAGCTCGAAAAACTCGAGAGTGCTCAAATGAAAGGGCACCGAGAGCCCGATGTAGGTGTCGCAATAGATTAGGTCCCAGCTCTCGGTGGTCGCCTCCAAAAAGCGCCGGGCATCGGCGACGTGAACCACGGTTTGGTGGTCCTGGCGAAACCCAAAGAAGTCTCTCGCCAGCTGGGGGATCGCCGGGTCGATGTCCACATAGTCGAGGTGAATATCTGGCCGACCTTGTCTCAAATAGGCACCGATGTTGCCCGCCCCCATGCCCAAAACCAAGACGCGCTTCATTTCTGGATTGAGGAGCAAGGCTCCCGGCGCCAACCGACTGTAAGACAAGGCTGGCGCGCCGTCGTCGATCCGAATCGCGGCCTGGTTGATGTTGTTGCTCCTCAGGTAGCGCACACCGTCTTCTTCTAGAATCTGCAGCGTTTGGTAGGGCGTGATCCGTTTATAGAGGGCCTCGCCGTAGATGGTGCTCGGCGCCAGTCGCGGCAGCGCAATCAGAAGCAGGACGATAGCGGCGAGGGCCGCCACCGCTTCGCGACGCCAACCTCGCCCGAGGGCGATCAAACCGGTGAGGGCAGTCAACACCAGCAACAACGCGAACATCTGTGCGAGTTGCAGGTAGGGGATCATCGCGAAAGTGCTGCCGAGAGTTCCAACCAGACTACCGGCGGTAGAGAGCGCATAGAGGCGTCCCGCGGTGTTTCCCAGATGTTCCAGATCCCGCGCCGCCAAGCGAACGGCGAAGGGCGAGACCATGCCGAGGAGAACCGAGACCGGGCCGAACAGCAGGGCAACCGCGAGCAACGTTCCGGCCGGCACACCGCCGGTCAAGTGGCCGATCCAAGCCACCAACCTTTCGCCGTAGAGCAGTAGAACGACCTGGCACAGCGCGATGATAACCACCAGCCGCCCGAGCATCTCCATCGTCGGCGATCGATCAGCCAACCGACCGCCGGCCACGTACCCTAGCGAGAGGGCAGCCAAGAAGGTGCCGATGATCGAACCCCAAACGTAGACGCTGTTGCCGAAGTGGGGAGCCAGCAGGCGGCTGGAAAGCATCTGGAGAGCCATCAAGATGGCGCCCGAAGCAAACACCACCCAGTAGAATCGAAGCGTGGTCATAGGCGCGGAAGTATGCCAGAAATAGCGGTGTCTGCCGCATTTGTAGGAGTTGCGCCGACCCTCGAGGTCCACGACGGGGGCCTCTTCCTTTGCCACTGGAGCGGAGATAGTGCATCATCCACCGATCATGCTCTCTCTTTCTCGTTGGCGTCTTCCGGCCCTCTTGATCCTCGCCGTCCTGCCGGTCGCCGGCTACTTCTTCGCCGAAATAGAGTCGACGGGCTTCAACATCGGTTTCCCGCTGGACGACAGCTGGATCCACTTGCAGTTCGCCCGCAACCTGGTTGCCGGTGACGGTCTCTCCTTCAATCCTGGCGAACTGGTGACCGGATCCACCGCACCATTGTGGACGGCGCTGCTCTCGATCCTTTTCCTCCTGCCGTCGAAATTGGTCTTTTCGACCAAGGTACTGGGAGTGACCTTGCACCTGCTGATGGTCCACGCGAGCGGACGGCTGGGCCGTGAACTCGGTCTTTCCCGCGCCACCGCGGCAGTGGGAGCGACGATGGTGGCCTACACCTACTGGCTGGTCTGGTCAGCACTTTCCGGCATGGAGATCCCGCTCTTTACCCTGCTCAGCCTGTGGGGCATGATCCTCCATCTGCGCGAACGGGCTGACCCCGGGCGGCCGCCGTTGGCCCTCGGGGTGATCGGTCTCTCGGTTCTGGCGCGGCCCGAAGGTGCCCTGCTTCTCTGCCTGGCGGTCGCCGATCGTCTTCTGGCCGGGGTGCGTCGAGACCCGAAAGGAAACCTCTTCTTCGCTCGACCGCCTTGGAAGGCCCTCGCCAAGGGGTTGGCTCTGGCCCTCGTGGCGATGGTGCCTACCCTCCTCTTCTACTGGTGGGCCGGCGACTCACCGCTACCCACCACCTTCGGAGCCAAGACCGACGCGGGTCGAACGCTGCTACCCAACACCCAGTACATCTATCTGGTCCTCGGAATCTTCTTCAAGCCGCACCCTTATCTGACCCTGCTCGCCGCCGCTGGTGCGGTGATCATGGTCAAGAGGCTGGGCAGCCCGCATGACCGCGGAGTGTTGCCGGCGCTGTGGATCCTCGCCATGCCGGTGGTCTACTCACTGATGACGCCGATTGGCCGTCACATGCTGGTGGGCAACTTCGGCCGCTACTACTTTCCGCTGTTCCCGCCGCTGGTGGTGGTCGGCTTGGTCGGATTGGTGCCGCTGGCGCGCGGGTTGGGGTCCTTCTGGACCGTGGGCTTCCAAAACAGCTCCAAGGGCCAGTCGGTGCGCATTCCCGTGCGCGCGCTGCTGCTGGTCCTACTCCTCTGGCCGACTCTGGCTACCCTGGTCAAGAACACCCAGCTCTACACCCGCAATGTGCGCAACGTCGCTTCGAGCGACGTGGCGATGGGCCACTGGGTGCGCGAGAACTTGCCCGCGGAAGCAGTCTTGGCGGTGCAAGACATCGGCGCCATCAAGTTCTTCGCCCCGCAGCGGATCATCGATCTGGTCGGCCTTGTGTCGCCGGACATCCAGAGCTACATCCAGCAAGCCACCAACGA
>QIHU01000725.1 GCA_003231035.1 Acidobacteriota bacterium | reverse complement strand
GCCATCGAGGCCATCAACCGCCCCCGCTCGGCGACCAGATCCAGGGCGTCCTCCAGTTGGAATACCCCGGCGAGGGTCGCCGCCACATACTCGCCGACCGAGTGGCCGAGGGCCGCCGCCGCTTCGATGCCCCAACCGCGCCACTGCTCGGCCAGGGCGTAGCAGACGACGAAGAGGGCCGGCTGGGCCAGGTCGGTTTGGCGAAGTCTCTGGGCCGCCGCCGCCTCGTCGCTCGCCGCGGGGTGGAGCAAGGTCCGCAGATCGACCCCGAGCCCTGGGGCGAGATGGTCGCAGCAGCGGTCGAGCACTTGGGCGAAGATTCCTCCCTCGGCGTAGAGCGCCCGTCCCATCCCCACTCTTTGGGAACCCTGCCCCGGAAAGAGGAAGACGGTCTCTCGTCCTCCGGCGTCGGTCGCCGCGTTGCCCTCGAAGGCTCCCCCCACCGCCTTGGGATCGCCCTCGAGATTGCCCTTGGAATGGACAGTGTCGCGCAGCAGTGCGATCGCCCCATCCAGCCTCTCGGGGACGGTCTCCACCGCCGCGACCCAGCGCCGCGGCAGCTGCTTGCGCCCGACCGCCAGGGTGAACAGGCTGTCGGCCAGTTCGAACTCCGCCAGCCCATCCTCCGCTCGTGCCTCCAGATGAGCGGCCAACCGCGAGCGTAGCGTCCGCAGCGCCTCGGGGTTCTGCGCCGAGAGCATCAGTAACTCGAATTCCCGGGGCGGCCCCGAGGATCGAGCGGCTGGCGGCTCTTCGAGCACCAGATGGGCGTTGGTGCCGCCGAGGCCAAACGAGCTGACCCCGGCGCGGCGCGGCCCACCGTCGTGAACCCGCGGCCAGGGCGCCAGCTGCGTGCTCACGTAGAAGGCGCTCTGGTCGAGGCGCAACCGCGGATTGGGTCGCTCGAAATGGAGGCTCGGCGGAATCTCCCCATGCCGTACGGCCAGGGTCGCCTTGATCAAACCGGCGGCGCCGGCGGCGGCGCCCAGGTGGCCTAAGTTGGTCTTCACCGAGCCCAGGGCAATCCGCTTCTCGGGCCCCTCGCCGAAGACGGCGCGCAGCGCTTCGATTTCGATCGGATCACCCAGCGGCGTGGCGGTGCCGTGCGCCTCGATGTAGCCGATCGTCTCCCCCTCCACCCCGCCCACCGAGAGCGCCTCGGCGATCACCGCCGCCTGGCCCTCGACACTCGGCGCGGTGAAGCCGATCTTTTGAGAGCCGTCGTTGTTGATCGCCGTACCCTTGATCACCCCGTGGATGGTGTCGCCGTCGGCCAACGCCTCGTCGAGCCGCTTGAGCAAGACCATCGCCGCGCCGTTGCCGCCGATGGTGCCGCCGGCCTGGGCGTCAAAGGCGCGGCAGTGGCCGTCCGGTGAGAAGATCCCGCCCTCCCGGTAGAAGTAGCCTGGAGAGGCGTCGGGGGTGATCGAAGCGCCGCCCGAGAGGGCCATCGCGCACTCGCCGGCGAGCAGCGCCTGGCAGGCCAGATGGGTGGTCACCAGGGAGGTCGAGCAGGCGGTGTTGACATTGACGCTCGGCCCCTTGAGGTTGAGCTTGTAGGAGATGCGGGTGGGCGCGAAGTCCTTGTCGTTGGAGAGGCTAACCTGAAGATGGCCGACCGCGTCGAGGAGGCCGGGAACGAAATAGGCGCCGATCCAGTAGCGGCTCAAACCGACCCCGGCGTAGACTCCGATGGCGTCGTCGAAGAGATCCGGGTCGTAGCCCGCCTGCTCCAGCGCCTCCCAGGCGCATTCAAGGAGGAGACGGTGTTGGGGATCGGAAATCTGCGCCTCGCGCGGACTCATACGGAAGAGGGGCGCGTCGAAGAGTTCGATATCCTCCACCCGGCTCTGCGCCGGCACGAAGGTAGGGTTGTCGACCGTAGCCTGCGAAATGCCGGCGGCGCGGAGGGCGACGTCGTCTGAGAAGTGGATCGACTCGACTCCCTGGCGCAGATTGCGCCAGAACCCCTCGATGGTGTCGGCGCCGGGAAAGCGACCGGACATGGCGATGATGGCGATGTCGCCGTTGCCTTCTCGCGCCCGTTGCCGGCGTTGCGCCGCCCGGCCCGCGCCGACGGCGACCTGGGTGGCCGAGAGTTGCTGGGAGCTTTCCGCCTCGCCGCCGCGCAGCAACGTGGCCAGCGACTCGACGGTGGTGAACCGAAAGAGCTCCAGCATCGATGGCTGGCGGTCGGGAAAGGCCTCGGCCAGCTGGCTCTGCACCCGGATCAGCTGCAGCGAGTGGCCGCCGAGGTCGAAGAAGCCCTCCTTGACGTCGATCCGCTCGAGGCCCAGAACCTCCCCCCAGATCGCCGCCACCGCCGTCTCGACCTCGTCGCGCGGCAGGGTTTCGACCGCGCGGACGGTGCTCGTCGCTTCCGGCTCCGGCAGCGCCCGGCGGTCGAGCTTGCCACTGGGGGCTCGCGGCACTTCCGCCAGGGTCACGAAGTAGGAGGGCACCATGTACTCGGGCAGGCTGGTGGCCAGGAAGGCGCGCAGATCGTTCGGCGCGGGGACTTCCTCTCCCTCGTGGGCCACGCAATAGGCGACCAGATGAACCGCGCCGCCCGCCTCCCGGCGGTCGATCACCACCGCTTCGCGCAGCGCCGGATGGAGGTTGAGCGCCGCCAAGACCTCACCGAGCTCGATGCGGAAACCACGGACCTTGACCTGATGGTCCAGCCGGCCCAGGAACTCGACGGCGCCGTCGGCGCGGAAGCGGGCCAGGTCGCCGGTTCGGTAGAGCCTCTGCCCGGCCTCGACGGCCGGCGAGCCGCTCTCCGGGTCCGGTACGAAGAGTTGGGCGGTCAGGCCAGGCCGGTGGAGATAACCGCGCGCCAGCAGGGGGCCGCCGACCACCAGCTCTCCGGCGACCCCAATCGGCAGCGCTTTGAACCCGCGATCCGCGACCCGCACCCGCGCCGCCGCGATCGGCCGGCCGATGGGCACCACCGGGCTCCCATCTCCGGGGCTGCAACGCCAGGAGAGGATGCCGATGGTCGATTCGGTCGGTCCATAGCGGTTGACGAACTCGACCCCGAAACGCTCCGTCATCGCCGTCGCGGTGGAGGAGGCCACCGCCTCGCCGGAGGTGTAGAGCACCTCCATCCCGCGGCCCACGGCGGCGAACCGGGGATGTTCTTGGAGGACGGCGTACATCGACGGGGCGAAGGCGACATGGGTGAGGCGCTGGCGGGCGATGGTGGTAAGTAAATAATCCACCTCCATCTGGCCGCCGGGGCGAATCAACACCACGCGACCGCCCACCGCTAGCGGTAGGAAGATCTCGAGCACCGAAACATCGAAGCTCACCGTCGTTTTGTTGAGGTAGCTGAACGGCTGCGTCGCATCGTGAAGGGAGGCCCAATGGATGCGCCCCACCGCGGCGCGATGCGAGATCACTACGCCCTTCGGCTTGCCGGTCGACCCGGACGTGTAGATCACGTAGGCCGGATGATCCGGCAGCACCGGAGCCCGGGTAAGAGGGGGCTCGCCGGATTGGCCATCCAGCACCTCTTCGACGCTCAGAGCCACGGCGCCGAGTGCCTCCACATCGGGAAGCTGGCCGGAGGTGAGCCGCGCTCTCTCGGTGAGTAGGATGCGGTCGCCCTCGGCCGGCGTCTTAGACCAGGCATCCTCCATCATCGTGGCCAGCCGTTGCGGCGGGTAGTCGGGATCGAGCGGCAGGTAGGCCGCGCCCGCCATCAAGGCGCCGAGAATCGCCACCAGCTGCCGCGGCGAACGGTCGAGCGCGACGGCGACGATCGCTTCCGGACCCACCCCAATCTGGGCCAGTCGCGCCGCGACGACGGTAGCCTGGCGGTAGAACTCGGCGTAGCTCAGGTGGCCGTTGATCTCCCCCGTCGCCGAGGCGGGGCCGGCGAAGTCGAAGTTCATCGCCACGGCGTCGGGGGTGCGCTGCGCCTGCACCGCGAAGAGGCCGTGCAGCGTCAAGGCGGGTGCGGGCGGATCCTCGACCTGAGCGTTCCACTCGACCAGCAACTGCTGACGCTCGCCGGCCGAGAGGCCGCCCAGCCGCGAAATGGGGGCGTCCGGGTCGGCCGCCGCCGCGGCCAGGGTGCGCAAGAAGGCCCGCCCGATCCGTTGCGCGGTGGTCTGATCGAAGAGGTCGCTCTTATAACTCAAGGAACCGGTGACCCGGTCCGGCCCCTCCAGCAACGAGACGGCCAGGTCGAAGATCACCACCTCCCGGTCGACCGGTTGCGACGTCACTTCGACCCCCGCCCCGGCCGGTGCGGCGGCGCCGGGGCCGGCGGCGGCCGCGGCCAGCCGGGGATCCGCCTGGTAGGCGAAGCTGGCCTGGAAGAGGGGGCTGTGTTGCAGGGACCTCTCGGGAGCCAACTCCTCGACCAGTTTCTCGAAGGGCAGATCTTGATGAATGTTGGCCCCCTCGTTCACCGCCTGTACCCGCGCCAGCAACTGCCGGAAGGTCGGATCGCCCGACAGATCGGTGCGCAGCACCAAGGTGTTGATGAAGAAGCCGATTAGCCCCGCCACCTCGGGCCGGTTGCGACCCGCCACCGGCGCGCCAACCGCTAGGTCACTCTCTCCACTGCGCAGCCGGAGGACCACCTTGTAGGCCGCCAGCAGAGTGACGAAGAGAGTCACCCGCGCCGATCGGCTCAATTGACGCAGCCGGCCGAAGAGGCTGGGCGGGATGATCAAGGCGACTCCACCGCCGTCGGGCCGCTGGACCGGCGGGCGGGGTCGGTCTAGTGGTAAGGGCAGCAAGGGAGCCAGCCCTTCGAGCGCTTCGCTCCAATAGGCGACCTGCCGTTCGAGTTCCTCGCCAACCAGCCAGCCTCGCTGCCAGATCGCGTAGTCGACGTACTGGATCGGCAACTCGGGCAGATCCGCCGCAGCAGCGCCGGCCGCCGCGAAGGAGGAATAGAGGGCGAGCAGCTCGCGAAAGAGAATGGCCAACGACCACCCGTCGGAGACGATGTGGTGCATGGTCAAGAGCAGCAGGTGATCGGTCGCCTCCAGGCGGATGGAGGTGGCGCGCAGGAGCGCTCCACGGGCGAGGTCGAACCGCTGTTCGACTTCGCGGGCCGCCAACCGCCGCGCCCAGCCTTCGCGGCCCACGAGGGGCAGGGCGGTCAAGTCCACCAGCGCCGCCCGACCCGGCCACGCTGAGTGAACTTGCTGCTCCGGCTGGCCGCCGGCCCCTTGCCGAAAGGTGGTGCGCAGGGTCTCGTGGCGCTCGGCCAAGGCGTAAAGAGCCTTGCTCAGAGCGTCGCAATCGAGGCGCACTCCGCGGATGCGTCGCGGCGTCGAGATGTGGTATGCGGTGCTCGCCGGATTGACCTGATGGATGAACCAGAGCCGCTGCTGGGCGAAAGAGAGGGGGTAGGCTTCACGCTCCTCGCCGCGCGGAGGGATGATCAGCGAACCTACGTCGATTCCCCGTTTGGCGAGCTGGGCCTCGAACAGAGCGCGCTTGGCCGGCGACAGCGAGCGCAGCCTCGCCGCCAGCGTGGCGCGGTCCAAGCCCATGCCTTGGCTCGTCGATGGACTACGTTCGCTCACCGTTCCTCCTTAGAGCCGGCCGAGGGGAGGGCGCTCTGGGCCAGCCGCTGGGCCGCTTCGCCCTCGTCGAGACTCTCGATGTCGCCCAACAGGGCCTCCAGTTCGTCGAGAGGCTTTTCCCCACCGCCACGAATCAACGTGGCGATGCCGGCGACGGTCGGATTGGCGAAGAGGTCGGCCAGACCCAGCTGGATGCGAAAGGCGGCGCGCAGCCGCGAGATCATCTGAGTGGCCAGAAGGGAGTCGCCGCCGAGCTCGAAGTAATGATCGTGCAGGCCGACCGGATCGATGCCGAGCAAGCCACGCCAGATGCGCGCCACTTCCTCTTCGACGTCGTCGCTGGGCGGGACGAACGGGTTGGCCAACTCGGGCCTTGGCCCCGCCGATGTAGAAGCCGTGGCACCCGTCTCGCCCTGGGCCCGGCCGCCCTCCTCCCCGTCGACCTCCGCCGCCTCGGGGTACCACGTTTCCAGCCGGCTCGGCAGATCCCCGGTGGAGACCACCAGCTGGGGCACGGCGCACAGGTAGAGGGTGCGTCTAAAGGCTTCCACCGCTTCCTCGGCGCTCATCACCCATCCGCCCAGATTGCTGAGTGGTCTCTCATCCTCCGTCAGGGTGGGATCGCGGTATTCCCAACCATCCCAGTCGACGCTGATCCAGGGCTGCTCGGGATGGTCGGCGTTGTGGCGGTGGGCGAAAGCATCCATGTAGCCGTTGGCGGCCGAGTAGGCGGCGAAGCCGACCCCACCGAGTACCGTCGAGAGCGACGAAAAGAGCACGCAGAAATCGAGCTCACGGCCGGCCAGGGCCCGCTCCAGCGCCCACAACCCCTCGACCTTGGTGGCGCGGTGGCGCGCCAAGTCGGCGGCGGTGGTCTTTTCAGCCGGCACCGAAACCCCGTCGCGCAGGCTGCCGGCCAGATGGACGACGCCGTCGAGGGGGCCCAGGCGCTCCTCCACTTGGTGGACCGCTTGGACCATGGCGCTCCCATCGGCGACGTCCACCGCCAGGGTCAACACCCGCGCTCCGCTCGCTTCCATCGCCAAGATCCGACGCATCGTCGAGGCCGTGGGCTCGGTCTTGTCGTGGGCGGCGATCCAGTCCTGCCACTCTTGGCGCGGCGGCAGCGGGGTTCGCGCGGTCAGCGCCAGTTTCGCCCGGTATCGGGTGGCCAGCATCTCGGCCACCGCCAGCCCCAGCCGGCCCGTCCCTCCGGTCAACAGGTAGACGCCCTCCTGGCGCGGTCGACCGGCGCCGCGGACCTCGGCGGGGATTTCCACCGCCTCGAAACCCCGTTCCCAGCGGCCGCTCGGCCGCAGGGCGACGCAGAGCTCGGAGGAGGCGGTGCGCTGGGTGGCGGCCAGCGAGAGTTCGGCCTCCACCGCCGCGCTCAAGCGGTCGTGCGATCGACTCCCCGCCGCCGGCAGCCGGGCCGGCAGGTCGACGCAGCGGCAGCGTAGATCGCGGAACTCTTGCGGGATCACCCGCATGGCGGCCGGGGCCATCTCCCCCTCGGGGTTCACCCGGTCGCCCGACTCCACCTGCCGCGCGCCGCGGCTGAACAGGGTCAAGGCCAGCGGCTCGACGAAGCCGCTGCTCACCATCCCGGCGAGCAGGGCGAAGAGGCTGAGCGAGCCGACCGGCTGCGCCGCCCGGTAAGCCTCGCGGTCGCGGTGCTCTCGATCACCGGTCTCCGGCTCCTCGACTTCGGCTCCCCAGAAGTGGGCGATCGCTTGCGGGGCACGCCCTTGGGCGATCAGCGCGGCGAGCAGGTCGGCGTAGCCTTGAGCCTGCGTCGGCTCGACCTCGAAGCGACCCTCGCCCAAATCCTTGTACCCGGCGCCGACATGAACACGGCTGACCTGGTGACCGTCCCGCTCCAGCAGGCCGGCTACCGTCGCGCCGATGCCGCCCGGGGTCAGGAAGAGGAGCCAGCGGACCGGCTCCGCCGCCGCCTGATCCGGGGCAACCGCCAGAACCCGTCGCCAGGTTGGAAGGTAGAACCAGTCGTCGATGCGCGGCAGTTTCCCCTGCCGTCGAGCGCTCTGGCGAGCGGGGGCCGCCGGCAACGGCTGGGCATCGACCCAGTAGGAGCTGCGGTCGAAGGGATAGGTGGGCAGCGGAATGCGCTGGCGCTTCTCGTGGCTCGAGAAGCCGGCCCAATCGACCTCCGCGCCAGCGCTCCAAGCCCGCCCCAGAGCGCCCAGGGCGAAGGCCAGATCCTCGACCTTCTCGCGTTCGTCCCGCAGGCTGGCGATCACCGTGTGGCGGTCGCCGTCGAGGTCCGGATGCTGGCGCGCCGAGGTACCCAGCGCCTGGCCGGGGCCGACCTCCACCAACAGCCGATCGCCGGCGAGCAGCGTCGCCAACCCTTCAGTAAAGCGCACGGTGCCGCAAAGGTGACGCACCCAGTAAGCCGGATCGGTGGCCTGCTCGTCCTCGATCCACTCCCCGGTGACGTTGGAGACGAAGGGAATGCGCGGCGCCTGGAGTTCGACACCGCCCAGAACGGCTGCAAAGGCCTCGCCGATCGGCCGCATCATCGCTGAATGGAAGGCGTGGGTCGTGGGCAGTCGCCGTGAGGCCAATCCATCCTCCTTGAGCCCCGCCTCGAGCCGAGCGACGGCCGCCCGCGAGCCGGCGGCGACGGTGATCGACGGCCCTTGGGTTGCGGCGATCGAAAGTCCATCCTCGGCGGGCAGATCCAGCTCGGCGATCCGCGCCGCCAGCTCCTCCTCGGTCAGCGGCACGGCGACCATCGAGCCCGCGGGCAGCGCATCGATCAACCGTGCCCGCTCGGCGACCACCTTCAAGCCATCGGGCAGGGTGAAGACACCCGCCAGGCAGGCGGCGGTGTACTCGCCGAGGCTGTAGCCGAGCAGCGCCTCCGCCTCGACTCCCCATTCCTTCCACAACTGGGCGAGGGCGTACTCGACCACGAAGACCGCCGGCTGGGCCAGCCGGGTGCGATGAAGTCGCCGCGCCGCCGGGCTTGGCTCGCCCTCGCCGCGCCCCAGCATCGCCCGCAAGTCGACCGTCTCGCCGGTCGACTCACCGGTGGACCCAGCCATCGACCCGCTCCCCTCCTCGGCGGCGAAGAGTAGCCGGCGCAGATCGACCCCGAGCCGCGGCTGCAACAGCTCGCAGCAGCGATCGATCGCCGCGCGGAAGGTCGGCTCCTCGGCGTAGAGGCCGCGCGCCATTCCGGGGTAGTGGTCGCCGAGGCCGGGCAAGAGGAAGGCCACCGAGCGGCCGGCCTTTCTCCCGGTGCCTCCCAGCAGCCGCCGCGGATCGCGACGGGCGAGGGCGCGAGCCGCTTCATCGGTCTCCTGGCAGACCAGGAATCGGCGATGGCGCAACCGCTTGCGCCCACCCTGCAAGGTGAAGGCGACATCGGCCAGCGACGGGTTCGACCCCCGCAGGTAGGTGGCCAGCCGATCGGTCATCGACTCCAACGAATCCTCGGAGGCGGCGCTCAGCGGCAACAGGTGCCAGCTTCTCGAGCCCTCGGTCAGGGGCCGGGCCGGCGGCTCCTCGACCACCATGTGGGCGTTGGTGCCGCCGAGACCGAAGGCGCTGACCCCGGCGCGCAGCGGATCGTCGCTCTCCCAGGGCCGCAGCTCGGTGTTGACGAAGAAGGGGCTGGCGGCGAAATCGATCTGTGGGTTAGGCTCCTCGAAGCTCACGCTCGGCGGAATCTGGCGATGGGTCACGGAGAGCGCCGCCTTGATCAGGCCAGCCACCCCCGCCGCCGAGCCGGAGTGGCCTATGTTGCTCTTCACCGAACCCAAGGCGACCGAAGCCGCCGGCAACCCTTCCGCAACCGAGAAGACCTCGTTGAGCGCCGCCACTTCGATCGGATCGCCGAGCGGTGTGGCTGAACCGTGGCCCTCGATCATGCCGATACTGCCGGCGGTGACTCCGGCGGCGACCTGCGCCTCGGCGATCACTCGCGCCTGGCCGGCGATGCTCGGAGCGGTGAAGCCGATCTTCTGGGAACCGTCGTTGTTCACCGCCGAGCCCCGGATCACCCCCCAGATGGTGTCCCTATCGGCCTGCGCGTCGGCCAGCCGCTTGAGCACCACGATCCCGGCCCCGGCCGAGGTGACCGTCCCCTTGGCGGCGGCATCGTAGGAGTGGTTGTGGCCATCGGCCGACTGAATTCCACCCTCCTCGTAGAAGTAACCATGGCGTCCTTTTCCAGCCACCGTCACTCCGCCCGCCAGGGCCATGTCGCACTCGCCGTTGACCAGGTTCTGGCAGGCCATATGCACCGCCACCAACGAGGTCGAACAGGCGCTGTTGATACTGACACTCGGTCCCTTGAGATCCAAGAGATAGGAGACGCGAGTCGGTAAGAAATCCTTGTCGTTGGCGAGGAGAATCGGCATCTCGCCGACGCTAGCGACGATCTCCTGGTTGGAGAAGAGATTGACCCAGTACCGCGATAGGCTGGCGCCGGCATAGACTCCAATCTCGCCGTCAAACGCAGTGGGATCGTAGCCCGCATGCTCCAAGGCAGTCCATGCCGTCTCCAAGAAGAGACGTTGCTGCGGGTCAAGAAGCTGAGCCTCGCGGGGAGTCAAGCCAAAGAGGCCGGCATCGAAAAGGTCCACCCCATCGAGGAAGGCCTGCGCCGGCACAAACAGTGGGTCCTGAGCGACGGCGTCGGAGATCCCCATGTCGCGCAACTGCTGGGCGGAGTAGAAGGTGATCGACTCCACCCCATCGCGGAGGTTGCGCCAGAAGGCCTCCAGGTCCGGGGCCCCCGGATAGCGGCAGGCCATGCCGACGATCGCCACCTGGTGACCGTGCAGGGGCGGGCCGCCGCCGAGCCGGCGAGCTCGAAGCTCCGCGGCGACTGCCGGCGCCTTAGCGACCACTACCCCCGCCTCCTGGCGTAAGAATTCCGCCTGCGCCGCCACCGTGGGAAGACGGAACAGGTCGACCATCGAAGGCTCCTTGCCAAATTCGTCGCGCAACCGGCTTTGCAACCGAACCAGCAACAACGAATGGCCGCCAAGATCGAAGAAGTTGTCGCCCATGTCCACCTCGTCGGTGGCCAGCAGGTCGCACCAGATGGCGCCGATCTTCGCTTCGATCTCGTCCCGGGGAGCTCGCCTGGCCTGGGTGGCGGCCCCCTCGCCGTCGATCTTGGGCTTGGGCAGGGCGCGTCGATCGATCTTGCCGTAGGAGGTGGTCGGCATCGCCTCCAGTTCGACGAAGTAGGTGGGAATCATGTAGGCGGGGAGCACCTCCGCGAGCTGCTCCTTGAGTTCGTCGCGCGCCGGAGCCGCGCCGCCCTCCTCCTGGCGCCCGTCGACCACGTAGTAAGCCGCCAGCCGGCTGCCGCCGGCCGCTTCGCGGTGCTCGACCACCGCCACCTCCGCCAGCCGGGGGTGGTCTAAGAGGGCGGCTTCAACTTCGCCGAGTTCGATGCGAAAACCGCGAATCTTCACCTGCTGGTCGACTCGACCGAGGAACTCCACCGCGCCGTCGGCACGCCGCCGGCCGAGATCGCCGGTTCGGTAGAGGCGGGCTCCCGGAGCCCTCGACAGGGGATCGGGAACGAAGGCGGCGGCGGTCAACGCCGGGCGCCTCAAGTAGCCGCGGGCCAGGCCGTCGCCGCCGATCGCCAGCTCGCCGGCGGCGCCGCTGGGAACCGGGCGTAGGTCGGCGTCGAGCAGGTGAATCGAGGCCCGCGCGATCGGTCGGCCGATCGGCACCACCGCTTCGCGCCGCCGCGCCGCGAAGCGCCAGGCGAGGGCGCCGATGGTCGCCTCCGTCGGTCCGTAGCGGTTCTCGAAGGCGGCGGAGTGTCGCGCCAGGAGGGCCGCGAAGCGTTGCGACAAATCCGCCGAGACGGCCTCGCCGGCGGTGTACATCACTTCCAAGGAATGACAGTTGGCCAACTCCGGCCGGTCGATCAGCAGGGAGTGAACCGAGGGCGCGAAGCTGGCGTGGGTCACCCGGTGGCGTTGGATCAACCCGAGCAAGTAGGGCAGGTCCCACTGGCCGTCCGGCCTGGCCATCACCACCGTGCCGGCGGCGGCAGCCAGCGGTTGGAAGATCTCGCACAGCGAAACGTCAAAGCCGATCGTCGTCTTGTGCAAGTAGCAGTAGCGACCGCCGGCGTCGGCGCGGCGGGTGAACTCCAACCGGTTGGCCAGGGCGCGGTGCGGGATGACGACCCCCTTGGGCCTGCCGGTGGAACCGGAGGTGTAGATCACATAGGCCGGATGGTCGCCGTGGATCGCGACTGAAGGCGCCGCCGCGCTGGCCATCGACGCCGCATCGCCGCCTGGCGCGTCGATGGGCTCGACCCTGAGCAGTGTCGCCGCGGTTTCGGGCAGACTCTCGCGCGTCTCCTCGCTGACCAAAACCAGTCGCACGGTCGAGTCGGCCTGCGCTTCCTCGATCATGAAACGCAGCCGCTCGGCCGGGTACTCGACATCGAGGGGCAGATAAGCGGCGCCGGCGCGCAGAATGGCGAGCAACGACACCACCATCTCCAAGCACCGGGGTATCGCCACCCCGACCACCACCTCCGGGCCGGCGCCGAGCCGCCGCAAGCGCTCGGCCAGGAGATCGACCCGGTGGGCCAAGGCTCCGTAGGTGAGCCGGGCCACGGTCCCCTCCCCGTCGTCGAAGACCAGGGCCACGGCATCCGGCTGCCTAGCCGCGATGGCGGCGAAGTTGTCGGCCGCCCAACCTTCGATCGGATAATCCGGGCGCGGCTCGTTGTACTCGACCAGGAGCTGATGCCGTTGGCTGGGCGCCAGCAGGGGAAGTTCGCCGATCGGGACTTCGGGCGCGGCCAGCGCCGCCTCCACCAGCCCCACGAAGTGGTCCCGCAGCCGCCGGATCGTGGTGGCGTCGAAGAGGTCGCTCTTGTAGCCGAAGGAGCCGCTGATCGCCTCCTCCCCTTCGACCACGCTGAGCGCTAGATCGAAGCGCGCGGTCGCGGCGCCGGCGGCCAGCGCCGACAGCCGCAGCCCCGGCAGTTCCAACGCTTCGCCGGGAGCGTTCTGCACCGCGAACAGCACCTGGAAGAGCGGCGAATGGCTGAGACTACGTTCGATTCGCAACTCCTTGACCATCGTTTCGAATGGCAGGTCCTGGTGGGCGTGGGCGGATAGGGTCTCCTCGCGCGCCGCCGCGGCCAGGGAAGCGAAACTACTGTTGGAAGAAACCCGCGCGCGCAACACCAGGGTGTTGACGAAGAAGCCGATCAGCCCTTCGATCTCGGCCCGGTTGCGCCCCGCGATCGGACTGCCCAGGCAGAAGTCGCGCTGCGAGCTGTAGCGCTGGAGCAACGCCTCGAAGAGCGCCAAGAGCATCATGAAGAGGGTGCAACCGTGGGCGCGCCCATAGGCGCGAAGCTCGCCGGTGAGGGGTGGCGAAAGCTGAACTCCGAGGTGGCTTCCGGCCCAGGTCGCCAGCGCCGGCCGTGGCCGATCCAACGGCAGGGCGAGCAGCGGCGGCGCTCCCTCCAACCGCCCCCGCCAGTAGTCGATCTCGCTCTCCAGCCGCTCTCCCCGCAGCCACTCGCGCTGCCAGGCCGCGTAGTCCGCGTACTGCACCGGCAAGGGCTTGAGCGGCGACCCCGCCTCTGGATCCTCCCTAAAGGCGGTATAGAGCGCCGCCAGCTCACGGGTCAGAATCCCGGTCGACCAACCGTCTGAAATCAGGTGATGGAGCACGAAGACGGCGATGTGATCGCCGGTCGAGAAGCGCAGCAGAAGGTTGAGGAAGAGCGGGCCACGCGCCAGGTCGAACGAGAAGTTGGTGGCCCTCGCGATCAACCGCCCAGCGATGGCCCAGCGCTCCTTAGGCGCCACGGCGAGCGCCGAAAGATCGACTGAGGGGAGCCCCGAGACGCCCGGCAAGATGCGCTGGCGAGGAATGCCATCGACCGTCTCGACGACGCTGCGCAGCACCTGATGGCGACGGGCGATCTCACCAGCCGCCCGAGCCAAGGCGGCGACCTTGAGCTCGCCCTCCAGCCGCAAGGCGGTGGGCAGGTTGTAGAGCGCGGCGCCGGCGTGCATCTGGCAGACGAACCACAGCCGCTCCTGGGCGAAGGAGAGCGGGAAGTCCTCCTCGGCGCTGCCCGTGGCTGAGCTTCCAGTAACGCGCGTCTCGATCGCGGGCAGCACCTCACTTCCGCCCTCGCGACGGCGGGCCACCTCGACCTCCAGCGCCAGCTGGTGAATCGTCGGCTTGAGGAAGAGCGAGCGCACCGACAGCTCCACTCCCAGCGATCGACGCACCCGCGACACCACCTGCGTCGCCAGCAGGGAGTGGCCGCCGAGGGCAAAGAAGTCGTCGTGGACGCCAATGCGCGCCGGCCCCAGCACCTCGCTCCATATCTCGACCAGTACCTCTTCGATCGGATGGCTCGGCGCCACGTATTGCCCTTCGAGACCCGGGCCCTCCACCTCCATGGCGGCCAGCGCTCGGCGGTCCACCTTGCCGTTGGCGGAGAGGGGCATGCTCTCTAGGGTGAGAAAGGCGGAAGGCACCATGTACTCCGGCAGGGTGGCCGCCAGCTCATCGCGCAAGGCGCCGTGGGCGGGAACCTCGCTGCCGTCGGCCGCCACCAGGTAAGCGAGAAGACGCAGATCTCCCGGCGAGAACTCGCGCGCCAGAACCGTCGCCTCACCGATCTCCGACCGGGCCAGCAGCGCCGCCTCGATCTCCCCCAGTTCGATGCGGAAGCCGCGCACCTTCACCTGGTGGTCGATGCGGCTGAGGAATTCCATCTCGCCGCCCTGGCCGTGGCGAACCAGATCGCCGGTGCGATAGAGCCGTGCGCCAGCAGGGCCGAAGGGGTCGGGGACGAACTTCTCCGCCGTCAACCCCGGCCGCCGCCAGTAGCCGCGCGCCAGTCCGACGCCGCCGATCATCAGCTCGCCGGCCACACCCATCGCCACCGGCGAACCCGCACTATTGAGCAGGTAAGTGTGGAGGTTGGAGATCGGTCTGCCGATCGGCACCGTCGCCGTCTCAGCCGGCGCATGCTCTGGGCTAGCCGAGATGGCGAGGTACTGCCACGAGGTCACATCGACCGCCGCCTCGGTCGGTCCGTACAAGTTGTGCAGCTCCCCCGGCAGCCGCTCGGCGAAGCGCCGCGCCAGATCGCTGGGCAGAGCCTCGCCGCTGCTGATCACTCGGCGCACACCGCTACAGCCCGCAAG
>QIHU01000285.1 GCA_003231035.1 Acidobacteriota bacterium | reverse complement strand
TGATGCCGGGGCCGTTGGCGCCCTCTTCGCATCTGGGGGTGACCCTAGAACGCCACCTGCTCGCCTCGGCGCTGCGCTACACCCTGTATCACTTGGGACTGCCACTGCCGGAGAAACCGCCGGTGCGCATCGAGCGGCTGCGTCTCTACCTCGACAGCAAGCCTCTGGTCGCACTGTTGGGTGAGAACCAGGCTGGAGCGGCGGTGGCGGCGGGGTTGATCGATCCGGGGGGAGCGGGCCCGGCTCCGCGGCGTAGCCGGGTGGGTGCGGCGTTGGCCTTTCACCGTCTTCGACTATGGTCCTTTCGACCGCCCAAGCCGCGCGCTCTGCCCGCCTTCGGGGTGGACCTTTCGCGCCGCCAGCTGTGGGAGAGCTTTCGCCGCGAACTGACCGCCCTGGTGCCGGCTCTGGGGAGTGCCTTGCTGGCCGAGCTGATCGCTTCGATCGCGCGCCGCGCGGCTCGTCAACGGGGCGAGACGGTCGAGCCTTGCCGCAGTCGACCGGCCCAGCGCTGGCTCGCCGGCCGACCGGTGGCCCTGCATATTTTCGGTGCTCCCGATCTGCGCCAGCCTTCCTGGGCACAAGAGCCGCAACGAGCGCCCAGTGGCAAGGAGGCTGGCGGTGGCGAGGTGGCCCCGGCCCATCGCTACCGGGGCCGCTATCGCTTGGCGTTGCGCGCCGCTCTCGACATCCTGCGCCCGTTCTACCTGGAACTGGCTCGTCGCGCCGCCGAGCGGGCAATCTTGGACCTCCCCGATGACGCCTTCTTCTTTCCGTTGGACCTCGCCGAATGCCTCACTCGCGACCGTCGCCCCGACTGGCTGGAAGGTGCCGTAGCCACCAACCGCGCCGAGCTGGTCCGCCTCTTTGACGATCAAGAACCGCCCGAACTGTGGTTACCCACATCGCCCTATCGCACTCCTGAGATCCAGCTCTGGGAACAAGCTCCCCTGCTGCCGATGGGTTGAATCCCGAAACCGACACAGGTTGTTCCCAAGGGCGGACACTGCGACGATTCGCTGTCTCCAAATGGGGTCGCATTGACCCCAATACTGCGATGGGCAGTCGGGCATCAGTCTTGCTTAACTGCTAGCCCAAGGCAGGACCGGCTCCCGATCCGGCTAGGCATCGTTACCGAGGTCTGATTCCCCCCCCATCCGACCCCGAATCGCCCAAGTCTGGTCGGGAGCAGGCCCTTCCCTATTCTGCACCATTTTTCCCCTCAACAAGCTAGCTAACTTTCTCCTCGGCGCTGATGCCGAGGTGGACCCGTTTGAGGTCAGCCAGCTTGGGACGCGACAACGGCCGCTTTCCTGACGCGCGGTAGCGGGATTGTCTGGTTCTTCTGGTGGCGTCGCCAGCGCATTGTCGAGAGACCTCAGGAAGAGGGCCAATCTCGTTTGTGCAAAGGGGTGCCGTCATGTGCTGTTGTGATTTGCGTTGTTCTAACTCGGACCGGAAACCTACGCCTTGGACGAGGTCCGCCTTCTACTCTTCTGTTTGGGGTCGGGCGATTCTGGCGTCGCTGGCGGTTGTAATCCTCTTGGTTCCGAGTCTCGCTGGCCAGTCAAGCCCGCCGGTTGAGCCCATCTACCTAGAACCGATTGAGGTTTTCTCACCGACGGGCGGGGATGGCCTGCTCGGGCTGACCGCGGCCCTGAACTCGACCCACATGGCGATGGGAGCGCCCTGGCGTACCCTCGCCGGCTATCGACGAGCGGGGGCGGTGGAGGTCACCAGCGCCGAGGGCGACTATCTCTTCACGCTTGAGAACCCGACACTCGAGATCGGCGCTCTGTTCGGCAATGCACTGGCCATCGGCGAAGGTGCCTTGGCGGTGGGGGCCTCGCACGCCGATCGGACCTTCATCGATTCCGGGGTGGTCTATCTGTACGACCTCGCCGGTCAACTCCTGGCGCCGCCGATCGAGAATCCTGGCAGCTCGGGGTTCTTCGGTCGCGAACTGGTCTTGACCGTGGACGACGAGTTGGTGGTGGCGGCGGTCGGCTCGCCAGGCGCCGTCTATCGCTTTGATCTGTCGGGGTTCGAGGTCGCCTCGGAGATCCTCAATCCAGACGCGGCCGCCTTTCCCATCTTCGCCACCTCGCTCGCGGTGACTCCGCACGGCGACCTGTGGACCACGGGGCTCTCCTTTCCCGCTCCCGGTGGCGTGGTCTACCGATTCGCGGCCGATGGGACACTTCTGGCGAGGATCCTCTTCGCCGAGGCCACGGAACTCTACCTAGCGGCGGTCGGGGATGGCGAGGTGCTGGTCGGTGCTCTAGCCAATGGCGAGGGTGAGGTCTGGCGTCTTGACCGCAAGGGAAAATCGGTGGCCAGCTACCGTGGACCCACCACGAGAGGGTTCGGGCGCGGTCTCGCGCAAGCTGGAAACTGGATTGCCGTCGGAGCTCCGGCGGCGGCGGCGGGCGCGGTCTATCTCTTCGATCGCGCGGGCACCCTGAAGCGCACGATTACCCCGCTGGAGGCCACCACTGGGGCGGAATTTGGCCGCGCCCTCAGCGCCCGGGGCGAGCTTCTGGTGATCGGTGCTCCGGCGACGGATGTGAACGTCATCGCTACCCCGAGCGTGCACCTGCTGGCCCCGGCGACTCGGTTTTGCAATCGGCCGATCGGGGACTTCGACCAAGTTCTCCTCGGTACGGACGGCATTGACGAGCTGACCGGCGGCCCTGGCGACGATCTGATCGTCCTCTTCGATGGCGATGACAGTGCCCGGGGTCGCCAGGGCGACGATTGCCTACTCGGCGGCCGTGGCCGTGACTTCCTCAACGGCAATCGCGGCTTTGACCATCTCGATGGTGGCCCCGGTGACCAGGACCGCTGTCGTAATGGAGAGGTCTACGAGAACTGCGAAGGGTAGACCCGCTGCCCGTGGGGAACCTCGTCCCGGCTCCGAGCGGGTCTGTGACCAAGACTCTGCGTTGTCCCCTGCTCGATATGATGGACTGCTAGAGGTCGAAAATACCCCGCCGGTGGTCCTTGTCAGTGCGCGGAGGGCCGCAAGATCGCCGTCCAGAGGCCCAATATCTTGTGGCCCCTTGACGCCATGCCCCTACCGCTTGTAGCTTACGCAAAACCGCTCGCACTGGGTTCTTCGTCGCGTTCGAAGAGCTGAGAGTTGCGTGGGTGGGGCAAAAATTAGGCATCGACGAGGTCGGTCCAAGAGGACCGGGGGTCACCTTTCGAAGCCGCTGGGTAGCTAGGTCGAGCTGTGTCTCGATGATGGAAATCCGGTGCTGTCGAGGCTTGAAAGGGTCCCCGTCCTAACTCAATTTGGATCGTCTTGGGGAGGTTCGATGCTGGCCAATCGGGTTGTGAAGCGTACCGGCGAGATCGTCAACTTTGACGCGGAGCGCATTCGCTCCGCCATTTTAAGCACCGTGGAGGCCACCGGGATTGCGATGACTCCCGCCGAGGTGGACCAGGTCGTCGACCACATCCTGGCCGATATCGATGGCCGCTTTAGCGAGTTCTTCCCCAATGTCGAGAACATCCAAGACATTGTCGAGAAGCACTTGGTGGTCGGCGGTTACTACGAAGTGGCCAAGGCCTACATCCTCTATCGCGCCGAACGGCAGAAAGTGCGCGAGCAGGCCAAGAAGCGTGCGGTTGAAGATGCGCGCCTAGGCAAACTGACGGCGATCAAGCGCGATGGCCGCACGGTGCTGTTCAGCGTCAAGAAGATCGAGCGCAGCATCCAATTGGCGGCGGGCAGTCGCCTGAGTGAGATCGATGTCGGGCGCATTCTGCGTGAGGTGATCCACAACGTCTATGACGGCATTCCGGCCGCGCAGATCGAGAAAGCCCTAGTTCTCGCCACCACCGCCTTCATCGAACGCGAGCCGGCCTACAGCTTCGTGGCCGCCGGGCTCCTCCTGCAACGGGTCTACAAAGACGTGCTCGGCCGCTCGACCACGCCGGACGAACGCGACGGTCTCTACCGCTCGTCCTTCCGAGGTCAGATCCGCAACGGCATCGCCACCGGCCTGCTCGACTCGCGCATGCAGCGGTTCGATCTCAACTTGATGGCGGCCAGCCTCAAGCCGGAACGCGATGATCTCTTTCAGTACCTAGGGATTCAGACCCTGTACGACCGCTACTTCCTGCGTAAAGAGGACCGCTGCTTGGAACTGCCTCAGGGCTTCTGGATGCGGGTCGCCATGGGGTTGTCGATCGAAGAAGAGGCACCCAACGAGAGGGCGTTGGAGTTTTACGATCTCTTCTCCCAGCTGCTCTACGTTTCCTCAACCCCGACCCTCTTCCATGCCGGCACCTCGCATCCGCAGCTGTCGTCCTGTTACCTGACGACCATCGACGACGATCTCCAACACATCTTCAAGTGTCTGGCGGACAACGCTCAGCTCTCCAAGTGGTCGGGTGGTATCGGTAACGACTGGACCAACATTCGGGGAACCGGTAGTCACATCCGATCGACCAACGTCGATAGCCAGGGAGTCATTCCCTTCTTGAAGATCGCCAACGACGTCACCATGGCGATCAACCGTAGCGGCAAGCGCCGCGGTGCGACCTGCGCCTACCTTGAGACCTGGCACTACGACATCGAGGACTTCCTCGATCTGCGCCGTAACACTGGTGACGAGCGCCGCCGCACCCACGACATGAACACCGCCAACTGGGTCCCGGATCTGTTCATGAAACGGGTCCAAGCCGACGGCGAGTGGACCCTCTTCTCCACCGACGAGGCGCCCGAGCTTCACCACACCTTCGGCCGCCAGTTCGAAGAGCGCTACTGCCAGTACGAAACGATGGCCGAGCGTGGCGAAATGCAGTTGTTCAAGAAGATCCGGGCCCGAGACCTGTGGCGCAAAATGTTGACCCAGCTGTTTGAGACCGGCCATCCGTGGATCACCTTCAAGGATGCTTGCAACGTTCGCTCGCCCCAAGATCACGTGGGGTTGATTCACAGCTCCAACCTGTGCACCGAGATCACCCTCAACACTTCGGCCGATGAGACCGCGGTCTGCAATTTGGGTTCGGTCAACCTGGGACGTCATGTGGTCGATGGCAAGGTCGACGAAGAGCGGCTGGCACGCACCGTGCGCACCGCCATTCGAATGCTTGACAACGTGATCGATATTAACTTCTATCCCACCGACGAGGCTCGCAACTCGAATCTGAAGCATCGGCCGATCGGCCTTGGAGTCATGGGGTTCCAGGATGCGCTGTTCAAGATCGGTCACGCCTTCGATTCGCCTCAAGCGCTGGAGCTGGCGGACTCCACCATGGAGTTGATCTCCTACAATGCGATTCTCGCTAGCTCCCAGTTGGCCGAAAAACGCGGAGCATACTCGTCCTTCGCCGGGTCCAAGTGGGACCGAGGTTTGTTACCTCTGGATACCGTTGACCTGCTGGAGAAAGAGCGTGGTGTGCCGGTGGAAGTCTCCCGCCGCCAACGGTTGGACTGGGCGCCGGTTCGCGACTCGATCCGGCAGTTCGGAATGCGCAACTCCAACACCATGGCCATCGCGCCCACCGCGACCATTTCCAATATCAGCGGTTGCTACCCGTGCATCGAGCCGATCTACAAGAATATTTATGTCAAGGCCAACATCAGTGGCGAATTCACGGTGGTCAACAGCTATCTTGTGGAAGATCTCAAGGCTCTAGGGTTGTGGGGTGACTCGATGCTTGAGATGCTCAAGTTCCGTGACGGGAATGTGTCTCAGATTGACACTATCCCGGATGAGCTCAAGGAGAAGTACAAAGAGGCCTTTGATATCGACCCAATCTGGTGTCTGAAGATGACTGCCGCGCGGGCCAAGTGGATCGATCAGAGTCAGTCGCACAACGTCTTTATGAAGGGCGCCTCGGGCAAGAAACTAGGAGAGATCTACCTCAGCGCCTGGAAGATGGGGCTGAAGACCACCTATTACCTTCGCACCCTCGCGGCCTCGCAAGTTGAAAAATCAACCTTGGATGCTTCCAAGTACGGCTACACGCAGACACGCGAGAAGGAGCCGGTAGCGGCCGAAAATGAGGAAGTTGTGATCGCCACCTCGGCGCAACTCTGCCGCATCGACGATCCCGAATGTGAAGCTTGCCAATAGCCTGTTTAGTGTTCCGTTAGGGCGCGGTTTCAAATCCGATTATTTGGTTAGAAGAGGACGGTATGCCGATTATCAACAATTCCAAGACCGACCCTAACAAGATCCTTCCCATCACCTATCCATGGGCGCGGGAGTACTACCGTGCCGGGGTGAACAACAATTGGGTACCCGAAGAAGTTTCCATGCAGAAGGATGTGGAGCAGTGGAAATCGGACTCCGTCTTGAGTAAGACGGAACGGCGCTTGATCTTGTGGAACCTTGGCTTCTTTTCAACCGCGGAATCTTTGACCGCGAACAATATTGTTCTAGCGGTCTACAACCACGTGACCAACCCGGAGGCGCGTCAATATCTTCTGCGTCAAGGGTTTGAAGAGGCGATCCATACCGACACCTTCATTTATTGTTGTGACACGTTGGGCCTCGACCCGGATGAGATCTACAACATGTATCTGACCATCCCTTCGATCAAAGAGAAGGACGATTTCGTGGTCGAATTAACCAAGTCCGTTTTCGATCCGACCTTTACCACCGAGGGTTCGGAAAATGTACAGAAGTTCTTGTGCGACCTGATCGGCTACTACGTCATCATGGAAGGAATTTTCTTCTACGCCGGATTTGCCATGATGCTGGCTCTCAAGCGTCAGAACAAGATGGTTGGAATCGGTGAACAATTCGAGTACATCATGCGTGACGAAAGCCTACATTTGGCTTTCGGTTGCGACTTGATCAAGACGATCCGCAAAGAGAATCCCGAAGTATGGACGCAAACGTTCTGCGATCATGTGGTGGACTTGGTTAAGAAGGCGGTGGAGCTTGAACAGCGATATGCGCGCGATGCTTGCCCGGAAGGTTTGTTGGGGATCAATGCTGACCGCTTTAGTGACTATGTCGAATATGTCGCGGACCGTCGTCTTGAGCGGTTGGACTTGCCCAAGGTTTACAATCGTGAGAACCCCTTCCCGTGGATGTCGCAGGCTACCGATCTGGCCAAGGAAAAGAACTTTTTCGAGACCCGGGTTACCGAATATCAGAGCGCTGCCGCCCTCACCTGGGATTGATTCCCGGGAGGGCCTCCGCGGCCGGGTGACGGAAGCGCGATGAGGCGGAAGAGGCAGCGATGAGGGCAGAGCGACGTTGGGCGCGACGGCTGGCGATCATGGGGATTTGTGCGATCTCTTTTTCCGCCATCTTCGTTCGCTTGGCGAATGTTTCGCCCTCGACCGCCGCGGTTTTTCGCACCGGCTACGCCTTGCCGGTGTTGGCGGTGATCTGGTGGGTGGTGCGCCGCCGCGACGAGCGCGGCTGGCGTGCCCGGCTCTTGCCGGCGCTGGCCGGTGTTTTTCTGGGCATCGACTTCTATTTCTGGCACCGTTCGATCGATCTCATCGGCGCGGGGTTAGCGACGGTCTTGGGAAACACTCAGGTTCTGTTCGTCGGCTTTGCCGCCTGGATGCTCCATGGTGAGAAGCCGACCCGCTCGGTATTCTGGGCGGTTCCGGTGGTCTTTGGCGGAGTGACCTTGGTTTCTGGAGTGGGGGCGGCGCACGCCTATGGCTCCGACCCCGTTCTGGGAACGCTCTTCGGGGTCTTGACCGGAATCACCTACACTATTTTCTTACTCGGTTTTCGCCGCGCTGGGCGGGAGTCGACGCCGCCAGCGGGCCCCTTACTCGACGCTACCGTGGGGGCGGCTCTCGTTTCTTTGCTGATCGGTCTGGCGGTGGATCCTGGGTTGAGCTTGATTCCAACCTGGCCGCAACACGGCTGGCTGATTGCCTTGGCTCTGGGTTCGCAGGTTCTCGGCTGGCTCTTTCTGGCCATGGCCTTGCCCCGCCTGCCCGCCATCGAAACCTCAGTCCTGTTGTTGATGCAGCCAGCGCTGACAGTCCTGTGGGCCCTGTTGATCTTCTCGGAGGCGCTGGCCGTGACGCAATGGATCGGGGTCGTTTTGGTTCTCGGTGGCATCGGCTCGCTATCGTTGATGGGCACTCTGGTCGAGGCGCGCGATGGCGGCTAAGGGTGATCGCTGCCATGGCTTCGCTTCGTGGGCTCAACTCTGGGCTAGCGGATTCGTAGGTATTGGTTAGGAGTCCCCTCGCATGAAGCTACGAACTCAACTGATTCTGTTTTTTCTGGCACTGGCGGCATTGCCCCTCAGTGCCGCGGTTCTCTATTCCTATCTCGCGGAACTGGCCAGCTTCAACCGAGAGGCGCGGGTGGAGAGTCAGGGGCGGGTTGAGGAACTCAGTGCACGGATGGCTGTTGCGCGCGCGCGGGATCCCGCCAGCGCTGAATCGACCTTGCCTGCGGCAGTGATCGAGACGGAGCGGATTCAAGATGTTCTCGGTGAGTGGTCGGCGAGCCGAGGAGAGATAGCCTTCGCCATCGATCGCCGCGGTGAGTTGCACTTTGCCAAAGCGGAGGATGGCGACCGTCTCGCCGGCCTGCCGATTGAGGAAGCCTTGGTTTCCAGCCCTTCGCCGGACGTCGAGGCCGCGCTGCGTGGTTGGGTGGTGAAGGGTAGCGAAGCGACCAACCCGCGCTTTGTGATCGCTCGCTCGGTGGCGCGGCCACGGGCCCGACTGCGAGCCAAGGCAGGCCGTAACCTGGCCATCGGCATCACTCTGATCGGCCTGTCGATCCTGGCCATGCTACCGATGCTCCGGCGGCTCACCCGCAGCCTCGATGAGTTGACCTTGAGCGCCGAACGGCTAGCCCAGGGCGATTTGACCGCGCAGGTGCGGCTTCGTTCGTCGAGTGAGTTGGGCCGATTGGCCCGCGCCTTCAACCGGATGGCTGGCGACTTGGAAGGGAATCAGCGCCTGTTGTTGGCGCAAGAGGGCGAGCGGCGCGAGCACGAGGTAGACAAGCGAGTTCTTCAAGCGGAGAACGACCGTCAGAATCGAGAACTCGAAGAGGCGCGGCGCTTCCAGCTCTCGCTCTTACCCCGAACCCTGCCCAAGCGCGAGGGTCTGGAGGTCGCGGTAGCCATGCGCACAGCGACCGAGGTCGGCGGCGACTACTATGACTTCCACCTCGCCTCAGACGGCTCGCTGACCGCCGTGGTCGGCGACGCCACTGGCCATGGAGCGGTCGCCGGCCGGATGGTCACCGTACTCAAGAGCCTGTTCATCGCCCAAGGCGGTAGCTTGCCGCTGACCCAGTTCCTCGACCAGGCAGCGGCCACGGTCCGTGGGATGGAGCTAGGGCGGGTCATGATGGCGCTGTGCCTCGCGCGGCTGCGGGGGCGAACCTTGCAACTCTCCTCGGCCGCCATGCCTCCCGTCTTGATTTACCGCGCGGCGACTTCGCGGGTCGAGGAGGTGGCGATGGAAGGGATGCCCTTGGGAGGGATCGCCGGCCGCCCCTATGACCTGCGGACCCTGCAGCTAGAAGCTGGCGATGCGGTGCTATTGATGAGCGATGGCTTTCCCGAACTCCCCAACGCAGAGGGCGAGTTGCTGGGCTACCCGCGCGCCGAAGCCGCCTTCCAAGACTGCGGCGACAAGTCGGCCCGAGCCATCGTCGCTAGCCTCCTAGGAACGATCAAGAGCTGGAACGGCGGCGTGGCGCTCCCCGATGATGCCACCTTCGTGGTCTTGAGACTGACTGTTAGCTGACCGGGCCTGCTAGTGGACTGGCGGCTCACCCGGCGCTGGCCCGGGAGGGGGCGACAGGTTGAGCTTGCGGGCGATGGTACAGATGATCAAGAGGACGCGTACAGGTCACAAGCCCCACCCGACGCTTCGGTGCTCGTGACGAACCAGAGCGGCAGGGATGTCGAGAGCGGATGGGTTGACCGCCACTCCGCACGAAGGTATTTGCAACCAAGCCCAATCTTGATAAGATAATCGGTAGTCGTTTCGACAACAATTATGAGTTCCACGAGCTTCGGGGGATCGCCACAAGGGTGGTCGGATCGATGATCGGCCAGCGAGGGAGAGCAGGGTTCAATGCCGATGATCGAGCAAGTGATAGGTCCGTCAACCGAAGAAGCAGCCGCCAGCATTCTCGAGCGCTGTGAGGCCCTGGCTCGAATCACTGACGAGCCGGGTCGTATCACCCGCGGTTTCCTCTCTCCGGCGATGGCAGAGGTCACGACGTTGGTGGCGAGGTGGATGGAAGAAGCTGGTCTCCAGACCGAGCTGGACATCGTCGGCAACTTGATCGGCACGTATCCTTGCACGGACGACGATGCGCCCGTGCTGGTGCTCGGTTCGCACCTGGATACCGTAAGCGACGCGGGTCGCTACGACGGTATTCTGGGCGTTCTACTGGCACTGGCCGCGGTCGAAGCGCTCGATCGCGCGCCCCTGCCGTTCGCGCTCGAGTTGGTTGCCTTCGCCGACGAGGAGGGCCTTCGCTATGGCGTGCCCTTCCTCGGCAGTCGCGCCATGGTCGGCGATCTCGATCCCGCCTGGCTGCGGCGTCGTGATCGCGAAGGCGTCACCATGGCCGACGCGATCAAGGCGTGGGGCGGTGATCCAACCGAAGTACGCTGTCGCTATGCGGGCCGTCGGATGATCGGCTTTGTCGAAGCCCACATCGAGCAAGGACCGGTGCTCGAGCAACGCGGCCTGCCCTTGGGCATTCTCGAGGCGTTGTCGGGTGCCTGCTGGATGCGAATTCGTTTTGATGGTTGCGCCGGGCACGCCGGTACCACGCCCATGGCACTGCGCCGCGACCCGGTGCCCGCTGCCGCCGAGATGGTGCTTGCGGTCGAGCATCTGGCCCTTCGGGAGCCGGATTTGGTGGCGACGGTCGGCAAGATGAGGCCATCGCCGGGCGCCAGCAACGTCATCGCCGGCAGTGTCGAAATGAGTCTCGACATTCGGCATCCGGACGATCGCTGTCTCGCGCGGTCGATCGAGAGCCTGTTGGACAACTGCCGCAGCATCGCCCGACGTCGGGACCTTCAGATGCACCACGAGGTGTTGCACCGCCAACGCGGTGTCGAGGCGGACGCCCGGGTCTCCGCGTTACTCCGCGAAACAGCCAACGCGGTCGGTGTCGAGACCGGAGAACTGGCGCTGGGCGCTGGCCACGATAGCCTAATCATGGCGCGCATAATGCCCATGGCGATGCTCCTGCTGCGGAGCCCGGGCGGCGTCAGTCACCACCCGGACGAAGCCGTGTTGCCAGCGGATGTCGGCGACGCATTCGACGTCCTGCACGCCTTCATTCAGCGGTTGGCACGTGAAACGGTGCCGGACGACAGGAAAACCGACCCGGTCTTCATCCGCGTCGACGGCGATAGCGGATCGACGGGAGTCGACTTGGATTGCAAGGGATGATTCGTTGTGAACAACGGCCTCTCGAACGACCGAGCCGCGGAACGGGATCGTCCCATGGCTGGACCGTCGTGATGGAGGACGGTCGTCGCATCCCGTGGATCGGCCTACAGACCGGTCCCCTGACCTTGGATGCCGCGGCAGTCGAAGCGTCGTGCCAGGCGCTGCTGGGCTTCGGAACCGACGTGCTCGCACGCCATTGCGAGCGTGTGTTGCAACCGGCAACCGGTGCCAAGGCCGACCGGCCTGCCCTAATTCTTCACTCGACCACCCCGGAGCTCAAGACCTTCGATGGCGATCTCGACGCGCTCGTTCGCGGGCGCCCGGGTGGAGACTTCACCACCTACAAAGAAGCGCGGTCGGTCTATCTGGCGGGTCCGGAGGACATCGTCGTCGGCCGCACACGGGCCTGGCAGGCGGCGGTTGCCGAGATCGGCGCCAAGTCGATCAGGCTGGAAGACGTGGATCACTACTATCTGTCTCACGCCCTCCTGCACACGGCGCGCGGCGAAGAGACCGAGGCCATGCGGCAGATGATCGCTAGCGTTCGCGAGACCGCCCGTGTGATCCGACTCTACGCCTTCGAGCCTGAGATGCAGATCTTCCTCCTTTGGCTGGCACGGATGGCGGGGCGCGACGAGCTTGCCGTGGAGGCGAATCGGCCCACCTTGGCAGCCGCGTGGAATCGAAAGTCCGTACTCCATCCAACCGTGACGCGAGCGGCCGCCATGGATGCTTCGCGACTGGCCGAAGCGCCCGCGGCGCGGCTGGCGCAAGAGAGCCGTAACAGCGTGCTCGCCGAGCAACTCGACCTCGACCTCGACCTGGCCAGCCTCCCGGGCTACACCATCGAGCGCGACCAACGGTCGGTCGAAGACTTCGTCGATCAACTCCTGGTCGCCGCACGCCTGCTCCACGAGCGCTACGGCCTCGTTTCGGGTTGTCTCAAAGCCTCAGAATCTGGAGACGGCGCGCGCATCACGCCCGGTATCAAGCTCGATGACCACGGCCGGCTCACCACGCTCGGGCGCGAGGCGCACGTGTACGGCGACGACTACGTGCTTGAGGCGCATGTCACCTATGGCCAGGCCCTGGTTGCCGGGCAGATGCTGCCAACCGCCCTGTCTGCCCATGTTCGCGGTGGTCGCCTGGCCCCAGGCGCGACCGTCCAGTTCGTCGAGGGCACCTCTTGGAAGGGCAATGTGTTGCTCGACGAAGCCGGCCTCGACGCCTTCGGCATCTCGCCGGACCACTACCGGCGGCTGCGTGGCTTGGTTGAAGACTTTCTCGTCGCCTGCAACGCACAGACGCCCGGCCTGGTCTTGGCCGGCATCGACGTCGCGATCGGCACAGTGGGCGGCACCTTCGGTTCGACACCCATACTCGGCGTTCAGGACCTCAACATCTCCTTCACCGGTGCAGAGTGCTTGCGTGCGCTGCTCGCCAAAGCGCGGAGGGCGAAAACCGGCGACGACGGGCATCGCTGTGGCGTCACCCGCATTTACAAGCCGAGCGCGCGGGGCGATCACGCAGCCTTTAGGCGGGTCACCCGTTCGTTCGCTCGCGGTCCGATCTATGCCGACACCGTGGCATCGATCCCCGAACGCTGGGCCATGGTGGGTATCACTGGCGCCGACCCGGCCGACGCACTGAGCAATCTGAGCCGCCTGGAAGAGGCCCTGAAGGCCGCCGGCCTGGTGGAGACATCGTCGTGACGCGTCCATCGCTCTCACACCCTTCGCCCACACCAGGCAGCGGCCCCCGACTCGGGTACATCGTTCAACCACACGCAGGATCATTCTCGTGAAGAGAAAGCCGAGTTTCGAAAACAGAAGCCAAGAACGTGTGATCGGCATTGTCGGAGGGCTTGGCCCCTTCGCTCATCTGGCCTTCGAGCGCCACTTGCTGGAAGCGATGACCACGGCAACGCGCGACCAGGACTATCCGGCCTGGTTGGTCTCGTCGATTCCAGCTACCCCGAGTCTCGCCCAGGCCCTCCTCGCCGACGGCCCGTCCCCCGTCCCTGTGATCCTCGCCAGCCTCGCGCGCCTGGGGCCGACCGCCGACTTCGCGGTCATCGCATGCAACACCGCTCACGCCTATTTCGACCACCTCGAGCTCCACTCCCCGCTTCCCCTGGTTCATATGATCGAGGAAGTCATCGAACGGATTGTCGGGCTGGTGGGCGAGCGTGCTCGCGTGGGCGTACTCGGCATCACGGCGATGCTCGAGAGCCAGCTCTATCCGCGGGTCGCGCAAGCCAGCGCCCCGGGGCTCGATTGGATTCGCCTCCACGACCTCGAGAATGGCCGGCGCCTGCACGAGTCGTTGACCATGCGTCCGATCTACGGCCGCCTGTCCAGCGACGGTCGCCGTGATCGCAGCGGCATCAAGGATGGCGCCGTCCGCGACCGAGAAACCGGTCGCTCCCACCGCGACTCACTGGCGGAAGCGGTCGAGAGACTGCACGATGCGGGCGCCCAATGTGTCGTCGCGGGTTGTACCGAGATCTCCGCCGTTTTGGACGACCAGCCGGATCAACCTTCGCTGCTGGTCAATCCGCTCGCGATCGCCGCCGAGGTCGCGCTCGCAATCGCCTACGGTGACCGACCGCTTCCCCGTCGGCGCGCGACGCAGACGATTCTGTCCCGTTGATCAACCACAATCTTCCCGACCACAACCCGACAGCCGCATTCGCATGAACCGTGCTCCAAAACCGTACTGCATTCACCGATTTCCCCAAAGCACCCCATCGCAGGTGTCGAGAGAAGCCCTCGACAGGTCGCGCTCACAACCCCAGTGGCATCAATTCGTCGATTTCTACAAGGACTAGCGAACCGCCCGCGATCATTTCGGCGCCTACCGGATCCATCCGGCGAGACCCCGAGACATCAAGGTCGATCGATTCGTTCTGTGGCGACGAGGCGCAGCCCCGTTTCGTGGGCTTTGGCCGAGCCGTTTGACCGACTCGGAGCAGCTACCGCGGATCGCACCTCTAATGATTTCCTTGGCGGTCGGTTCAGGACGAGAATGGTCGTGCTCGAAGGCTTACATTACTTTCACGGCTTCTGGCCCGACCTTGAGGAGACCAGGATGAAGATTGAGAGCGTGACGTGCTCCCCGTAACTCGGTGGGTCCTCGAACGAGACGCCTGGGTCGTCTTGGCGCTTTGGCGGTCTGCTCTTGCGGATGGTAGGAGAACGACCGGAGTCTCGTCAGGCCAGATGTCGGCCTTGGCCTGCTCCCATGGGATGCTGGAGTGCGGTTTCGCCTCGGCCTCTGCCAGCCGCTCGTCGATGAGCGCCTGAATCGCCTTCAGCGCTGGCTTGAAGGCCGACCCTGGCGCGGCAAGGCGTGAGATCCATGGCACCGAGCTGCTCCAGCCCGTAAAATCACTGTTCTCGAACCGTCGGCGAAGATTCGTGGATTCAGCTCTCCGGTGATAATCACGACGACCCCGGCATCGATCATTCCTGAGACGGTCTCGAACGGGACTCCGATCACCAGTGACGCCACACCATCGCGGTCGAAGTTTCCGGCGGTCATCTCGGGCCCAAACTGGTCCGACCTCTCGGTGGCTCCTGCTCCCCAGCCTCCCTACTGCTCGCCCAGCGCTGGCGATAGCCCTGCTACCGAGCCATAGATGGCGTGAACAGCTCTTCCTGACGTCAATTACTCTTGCACAGCTCTCATTGTCGCTGAGCAGGTGTGGTGCAGAAGCTGCTGGGGCCGCCGCAGCGGGGGTAGGTGAGGTTGGTGACCAGGCCGAGGTTGTTGTATTGGTAGGCGATGGTGAATTGCGGCATGTTGGCGATGTTGTCGATTGGTAGCGGTAGAGCTCGGTGACCTCGATGGGGATCTCGCCGATCTGGGGGACGCTGGGGTTGATGACCCAGTTGGTGCGCTTGGCCAATGGCTCGCTAACCGCTCTTTTCCTGCATCCTCTAGTTTTTCCTTGAGAATTCCAATCACCGACTTTGTGAGGGCGACCTCAAGTCCCTTCTCGGTAGTTACATCAATGGCTGTGCTCGGGATGAGTTCCTCATCCAGACCCGTTTCTGTTCCATTGCGCGCAGGTAGCGAGACTACCAGTAGGAATACATAGTAGTGATCCTCGTCTGGATTCCTGACCGGCCTACCATAGATATGCACCAGTATCTCGGCCTCGTTTGAAGAGGCGAGGGTCACGCCATAGGAATGCAGAAGGAGTGTAACTTGATCTTCTAGTTCCTTCTTGAAGTTCGCCGACCGTTGGACATCTCCTTGAAACAAGAGCAATTCAACTCCTCCGCTGAGACCCAGTGGACCTCCTATCATGATACTCATTGCTACAGTATCAATTCCTGCTAGCGGCTCTAGGATCTTCAGGCTTGTTGCTTTCACATCATGCGCCGCGAAAGTCAATAGTAGAGCCAGCGCAGTTTCACTGGCGCGTCGAAAACTCATCGAGTGCCTCTTCTCATGGTTGAAATTCCTGTTGTTCGCGGATTGGCTTGGTAGCGGACATTCTATTGGTCGTACGCTGGGAACTGTCTCTGATCTAGCGCATTCGCGTACAGTGGCCCATTCACAATCCTATCGATTGTCCTGTCCACTTTAGCTTGCGGTACTTTACCACCAAGCCTTCCTGTTCCGCCGCCTTTCGTGGCAAAGCGTCCGATCGCATTGCCCGCACTCAGGATCCTATGGGTGATCAAATAGGCTCTAGTTTCAAGTGCTCTCGTAGTCAGGTTTTTCGAGGCGTCAAATGAACCTGATGCCGTGAGGGTCGAGAAAAATGCCTGAGCATCAGCCAAATGCTGCCCCTCATGACCCACCGCGGCACGCAAGTTAGTGTTGCTTAGGGCAAGATCGAACGTCACCGTGGCCGTGAATTGAAATGCACCGCCGCCCTCATTGTCTGTAAAGTTGATCCCGGCGACTGTTTCACCTCCGACTCCTTCTTCGAGGTCCGCGAAACCAACTGTTACTCCGTTCTTTTCTCCGAGATCTCCGAAAGATCTCGCAGTTCCACTGATGAGT
Source organism: Acidobacteriota bacterium (assembly GCA_003231035.1). Classification (GTDB taxonomy): domain Bacteria; phylum Acidobacteriota; class Thermoanaerobaculia; order Multivoradales; family SZUA-115; genus SZUA-115. The sequence goes on along the minus strand of QIHU01000285.1, from coordinate 133 downwards.
TCATCGTCGCTGGCAAGATTTAGTTGCCGCTGTTCTTCAAATGCTGCTGCTGCAGCCTGGCAGCCGGAGTCCCCGCTGGTGCAGCTGACTTCGTACATCCCGGTAGGATCTGTGAAGGCAAGTGGGTTGTTTC
>QIHU01000806.1 GCA_003231035.1 Acidobacteriota bacterium | reverse complement strand
ATCTCCTACGCCAAACAGCGCGAGCAGTTTGGCCGTCCGATCTCGAACTTCCAAGCGATTCAGTTCTACCTCGCTGACATGGCCACCGAGATCGACGCCGGGCGGCTGTTGACCTGGAAGGCTGGCTGGACCAAGGATCAAGGAAAACGCTACTCCTTGGAGGCGGCGCAGGCCAAGCTCTTTACTTCCGAAATGGCGCAGCGGGTCACCAACAAGGCCCTGCAAATCCATGGCGGCTACGGCTACACCCGCGAGTACAACGTCGAACGGTTCTTCCGCGACGCGCGCATCACCGAGATCTACGAGGGCACCAGCGAGATTCAAAAACTGGTCATCGCCGACTGGGTCATCAACAAGGGCTGAGGCGAGAGAGATGATTTCTGAAGGCGGTGGCGATGGCCCCTCGTTCGCCTTAAGCGAGGATCAGGCATTCCTTCGCGAAACAGTCCGGCGTTTCGCCGAGGAGCGCATTCGACCCGGCACCTTCGAGCGCGACGCGAGCCACGAGTTCCCGGCTGAGATCATCCAAGAACTGGGCGAGCTGGGCCTATGCGGAATGATGATCGACGAAGCGTACGGCGGCACTGGGATCGACGCGGTGAGCTACTGCATCGCGATCGAAGAGCTGGCTCGGGTCTGTCCGTCGGTCGCCGTCACCCTCAGCGTGACCAACTCGGTCGCCTGCTGGCCGGTCTGGCAATTCGGTAGCGAGGAGCTCAAGCGCGGTCCACTGAGGGAGATGGCCTCAGGCGTTTGTCTCGGTGCCTTCGCCTTGACCGAACCGGGGTCGGGCAGCGACGTCGCCGCCATGCGCACCACCGCGGTGCGCGACGGGGAGAGCTGGGTGCTCAACGGTGAGAAGGCTTGGATCACCAATGCCGGCAAAGCCCGCTACTACGTGGCCCTCGCCAAGACCGACCCCAAAGCCGGCAAACGGGGTATCAGCGCTTTCGTCGTCCCCGCTGCTTCCGCGGGCTGCTCGACGGGGGAGCCTGAGCGGAAATTGGGGCTCAAGGCTTCCAGAACCTCGGCGGTCCTGTTCGAGAACTGCCGGATCCCGGCCGCCTCGCTCTTGGGAACCGAAGGCAAGGGGCTGAACCTGGCGTTGGCCACCCTGGGCCACTCGCGCCTCGGTATCGCCGCCCAAGCCCTGGGAATCCACCAACGGGCGGTCGAGCTAGCGGTCGAATATGCCCGCGAGCGCATTCAGTTTGGGGTACCCATCGCCCAACACCAAGCGATTCAGTTCAAGATCGCCGAGATGGCCACCGAGCTGGCCGCCGCCCGCCTCCTGACCCATCGCGCCGCCGCCGAGTGCCATGGCAAGGAGGCGGTGAAATACGCCTCCGAAGCCAAACTCTACAGCTCCGAAGCGGCCAACCGTGCCGTCTTCGAAAGCCTCCAGATCCACGGCGGCAATGGCTTCTCCGAGGAATACGAAATCTCCCGCCTCTACCGCGACGCCCGCGTAACCACGATCTACGAAGGCACCAGCGAGATTCAACGCATGGTGATCGCCCGGTCCTTGCTGAGCTAGCCTGGCTGGGCTAGTCAGGGCGGAATGGTCGACGACCAGGAGAGCGTATCCCCAGATTCGAAGGCGTCCACAAAGATGAAGGGCGCGCGCAGCCGGAGACGATCGATGTGCAGGTCGAATTGTCCCTGAGCTGGACTCTGGATCGCCATCGCGCACAAGGTTGACTGGGTCCTTGAGGGTGATTCGAATGAGTTGACCAGTGCTATCCAATTCCCCGCCGTGTCGTCGAGTGGAATCGTCTCAGCGAGAATACCGAGACTGGCTCCTGAGCACCCCTGAGCGTCGAAGAACTCGCACAATGGTCGCGCGGTGAGAGGGATTCCGGCTCCGACCGAGACTCTCGCGGAGGATTCGAACTGGTACACCTCATCACCACTGGCCGCTATGCATTGCAACAGAAGGAAGTCTGTACTGGTGGTCAAATTCGAGAAATGCGCTGATCCCGAAGCCGAGGAACCCTGATGATCTTTCGTGGGGTCGTGCTCGATTTCGCCAGGATCCGTCGACAGCCGGATCCACGGATCGAGGTCGGGACCACAGTCAAAATGGCCATTGGCGAAGAGGTTCCCACGATCGATACGAAAGCGGCGAGAGAAGTCAGTTCCCGCTACGCCGGTGCCTGAACCAGCGAGCGGATTGCCAGCGGTGTCGGAAAGGGTAGAGCCACAGATCAGAAGTCTGTGCTGGCCGTCCCGCAGGATGCCGCTGAACTCTAGCGTTGCCGTCTGGTTTACCTCTTGATAGGTCACACCGGCCAGAGGAATGGCGAAATCGTCGCCCTGTAGGGCACCGCAGTCGAGGGTCGACAGCTGGAGATCCGGTCCAGCGGCGATCAGTCTGTAGTTTTCCAAGTGCGTCACATCGGCAGGGTCGGAATCGCCGGCCGGATCGAACATCGCTTCATCGAAACGAGCCAGCATGCCGGTGACTCTCCCTGATGCCGCTTCGCACTCATCGAGCACACCGTCAGCGGTTTGCTCGATCGCTGTGACACTGAGAATCCCTGGTGGATCGACATCGATTGCCGTCTCTTCCTCTGCTTGATCGTTCGATGCGATGGGATCTATGTCACTGCTGGACACCGAAGCTACAAAGGTGACTAAAGCTGGGGGACTTGGACCGACGGTTGCCGTGACAGTGATCTCCAGCGAGGCACCAGCAGCCAGATCTCCCACTGTGCAGAGAGGAATCCCCAGGGGATCCTCGGTGCAGCCCGCGCTGTTGGCGAGGGTCAAGCCGGCGGGGAGTAGGCTAGCCATCACTACACCATGGGCATCCGAAGGACCTAGATTGGAGAGGGTTGCCAGATAGACCGCCGGCTCACCTTCAGGCAGCGGATCGAGTGAGTCGCTCAGCGCAATCGAGAGATCGCCCAGTGGAATGAGGGCCGTGTCGGTATCGGAGGCGACACTTGGGTTGCCTCCAGGATCGGAAGTTGTTGCGGTGACCAGGCCAGTGGTGAGAAGGAATCCAGTCGCATGGGATGCGATGGCACATTGAGCGGTGAACGTCGTCTGCCCGCCGACAGGTAAGTTGATCGATTCATCAAGGTTGCCGCTGCCCGCGGTGGGACAACTCGCTCCGGCGGTCGCTTGGCAAGTCCACGAACAGAGAGCCGTTGAGGGAAAACTACTCTCGATGGTCGCTTCCATGATGTCACTGGGCCCGGCGTTTGTGGCCACGAGGGTGTAGATCACGGACTCGCCGGGGGTCGCCGTGGTTCTCCCATCGCTCACCGTGATTCCCAAGTCGGCCGACAAAACCATGGTGGAGACGCTGGCGACTCCGCTCTCCTGAATGATCAGAGGTACCTCGAAGTCCTGATCTCGGGCATGGCTGGTGGCAACTTGAGGAATAATCCTCATTCCACCGACCAGGAACGGTCCGTCCGCGAAGGTCATGACGACAAAGAACTGCTGTGGTGTTTCTGGAAGGATTGCTAGCGTCGGATCGTCGGTGGGGAGCGGCAAGGTTTGCACCCCACCGCCTGACAGCGAGAGTGAATCAACGGTGAGAACCAGAGCGTCACTCGCTGGATCGAAGAGACCATCGCCGGTGTCGCGGTAGAGGTGAAGGGCGGCGATCATGGTGCTGGCTTCGGCGGTGGTCAGCGGGACGCCGCTGCTGGGGAACTTCTCTAACAAGAGATCGACCGCCGACACGATGGCTCCGCGATCCGCGATCCGTCCGAGGTGAGAAACAGTGATGGAGGTCACTCCAACCAGCGCCCCCGCGGAGCCGGCGGTTGGGGCGATGTTCTCAGAACTCCATCCAACGTGCCCCCCTTGATTGAACAAAATGTTGCTGGTGACGACACCGATCTGCGCGATATCGAGGTCACCGTCGCTGTCGGCATCGAAGACACTCGCCACAAAGTCCTCACTACCCTCCACAATCGGCCGTTCGATCCAAGCCGGCTCCGCGCCTTCTTGCCTCTCCCACCAACTCACTCCACCATCAAACTCGGGCCGACCCACGACGAAGTCAATGTCGCCATCCGCGTCGAGATCCACTGCCGAGATGGAACGCGCCCCGGAGAAGTCGGTGGTGATCGAATGCATCGCCCACGCCCCGCCGACGCTATCGGTATTCTCCCACCATGCAAGGACCGAAGGGCCAGGCAGCAAGAATGGGCGGTTTAGGGAGCCACCCACAACATCCAAATCACCATCGCGGTCGATATCCGCAACCGCGAGTCCAGAAGCCTGATTGAGGACAGCGATGGTTCTTTGGACCCAGGTTCCGCCATCGCCACTCGCATTCTCCCACCAATCGATACGCCCCGCGCCTGTGCCCGCCGCAAGGACATCCAAGTCTCCATCGCGGTCAAGGTCCGCGGTGATAGCTGTCCCTGGGGCTTCGAACGTACTATCGATCGAGCCGCGCAGCCAGGTTAAACCATCCCCATCTACGTTTCTCCACCATGCGATCTCGCTATCAGACGTAGAGGTGGCCAGAATGTCCTGGAATCCGTCGCCGTCTATGTCGGTTGCGTGGATGAACACCGCTAGCGGAAAGTTGGCATCGATGGTGTGGGCAAACCACTGCCCCCCATCGCCACCAGTATTCTCTGTCCAGATGATCTCGTCAGTAAAGGTGCTGGCGAGTGCAATGTCAAGATCCCTATCTCCGTCTAGGTCGACTCCGATGGCGGCAAACCCCAACGCCTCCGACTCGGCAAGGTGAAAAGGCCAGTCCAAGCCAACCGCGCCGGGATTCTCAAGCCAGCCGGCGCCGGTGGGGCCCAGCGGGACCACTAGATCTGAATCGCCGTCACCATCCACATCCCCGACAGAATGGAAGGGGCCGGTACCGACGAGGGGTTGCTGGCTGGGGAACTCAGCGGTGCGGTGGAGGGAGATATTGTCCCAGAATGCGACTCTCGAAGAGTTACCGGGAAGAGCGAAAGTGCTGATGGCTTCAAGATCGCCGTCCAAGTCTAGATCCGCTGCCGCCGCACTTGTCGCTGAACCGATATCGTTCTGAATTACGTGGACCTCCCAACTGCTAGCAGTAGCGAGATCCGGTGGCGCCTCATACCAGATTAAGGATCGGCTCAGCCTTGGAGCGGCCAGAATGTCCAACCTTCCATCGGCGTCAAGATCAACTACTGAGAGTCCCTTGTCGTAGAAGAAGTCGGAGTAGGAGCCTACATTGTGTTCCTCCCATGAAGAGCCATCTCCTGCGCTGTTTTCCCAATAAACAGTACCGTCAAAGCTATTGGAACCTCCCACGATGTCCACGTCTCCGTCTCGGTCGAGATCCGCTAGACACAGGACCGCTGGCTTATCGAAGGTTGAGGTAACGGTTCGGCGAACCCAGCCGGCGCCCGAACCGTCGGTGTTCTCCCACCAGAAAACCTCGTTACTATTGTGCGAGGCCGCCACCACGTCGCTATCGCCATCGCCGTCGAGATCGGCCCCAGCGACCGCAGTGGCAAAGTCCAGCCCATCATCAATCAGAGTCTCTACCCAGTACAGATCTAGGGTTCCAGGATTCTTCCACCACACCACGCTCCCGGTATCCTGGAGCGCACCGAGGATGTCTAATTTCTGGTCGCCATCGATGTCGGCAATTTCGATAGAGGCGGCGGAAGACGCAGAGGAGCCGATTGCAGCACTGGACCAGGCAGATGCATCGCCCGCGGTATTCTCCCAAATGAGAACGGATACTGAAGGTGCCAAGGTAGGCGCAGTGACGAGGTCCACATCGCCGTCCCCGTCGAGATCCCCCGCAATCACGGAGGGCGCTCCAAACTGGAAGGAGTTGATAACGTGAGCCACCCATGAACCGGACCCGATTTCAGGATTCTCATACCAGACTAGCCCCGCTGCTTCCGCTCCTGAAGCGACGATATCTTGATCACCGTCCCCATCCAAATCAGTGGTGAGGAGTGTCGGCACAAACGATGGATCCGTGCCTATGACGTTCGCTGACGAGAACGGCACGGGAGCGGCGGCAAGACTTGAGGCCAGCGACAGACATCCCGCAAGGCACGGCGCGAGGCACCGCCAAGCGAAGATTGATTCAGAACGCATGATTTGAACGGTCTTGACAGACTTGTAAAGCACTGAGTGTTGCGGGTACAAAAATCAGACAGGCGTGCATTATAGCAAGAAATCGGCGAAGTTTTCGCAGAGAATATTCGCTCGTTCTCCGTGACTAGGTTGCCAAGAAGAACTGTTGATGACTATTCAACGCAGGGAGATCGCGGCGGCTCTTTTGGCGCCGAACGCACGCCGCGCCGGTTAGGGGACCACCGACCGGCTACTCAGATTGCCGGACTTGAAGTCATTACGGAAGAGATCGTGGCGACGGGCCATTCGTCGAAGCCGACGAAGAAGCGATCGGCGCTAAAGGCAATCTCTTAACCGAGCTGCCGGCGTTCGATCAGCCTTGGTGAACCAGGGTTGTTCCAGCGCAAGGTGCCGTCGGTCACCTTGAGGGAAACGGCCCCCAGCCCCGGAGTCTCGGTCTAGTGTCCCGTGCGGGAAGTTCGTTGACCCGGGAGAGGTGCGGGGCGCGCGCAGGCCAAGGCGCTGCGACGCAGGCGTAGTGGGACTACGTCGAGGATGACGAAAAAAGCCCCCGGCTTTCGCCGGGGGCTTCGAATCGAACTGGTGGCTAGCGCTTGACGCTAACCAAGCCGAATTCTAGCGATACTTAGGCAGTCCGCTGGCGCCGACGGCTTAGCGTGAAGATGCCAAGACCGATGAGGAGCAGGGTGAGGGTAATCATGCCCCACTGGCCAAGGGTGGGAATTTCTTGGATCGAGATGGTGGAGATCACCGTGCCGTCGATGATGAAGGGAACTGCTAGCGCGCTACCGTTACCACCATCAGCAAAAGGCTGCCACGCTCCACCGAAGAACTGCTGCGCGTTGGCACCTGGAGTGGGGGAGGTCCCCAGGAGGGTGACCGGGGGAGCCCACGGGCCCGAGGCACCGGTGCCCACGAAGCCGAACTCAGCCCAGTAGTCACCCATGGGCAGATCCATGCCCACCGCGCAAGTGGCGGTAAAGATCGCTCGGTTCGTATCGGGGCCAGTCGACTCCGCGAAGCGGAAGACGTTGGTCTCGGTAGTAGCGCTCAAGCAGCCACCGGAACCATCGAAGACGACTACGCCGCCCGCATTGGGGTCGCCGTCGTAGATCCGAGTGTTGACTTCGGTAACCGTGCTGACGTTGGGCGAGAAGCTCTGGTAGGTGAAGCCCGTCATCTCATCGACCGTCCAGCCCTCGGCCGCATCGACGGTGAAGTCATCGGCCACGGCGTTGCCGGATGCGCCCTGGGCGGCGGCGCCCAGCGTGGTCAAGCCGAGGGTCACATTCTCCAGCAGACTCTCGCCAGGAGCGGTCTCGAACGGACCGTTGTCATAAATAACCGCTTCGCTCTGTTGCCATGGATTGGCGCTAAGGCTGGCGTTGTTGGTGCCAGCGGGGCCGTTGGGATCGAAGTCCTCCCGCGATTGAGCCGAAGCTGGGACCACCGCCAAAGTGAGCAGCAAGAGAGCTGCGAGAAAGAACCGGAAATGACGCATCTGTCTTCTCCCCTGAAATTGTTATCTGTGCGGCAATGGGCCGCTTCCAATACCTGTGAAACTGCACCGAGCCGTTCTTGGCTCGGCTACTAAATTGTCGTCCGCGTTAGCTGATTCCAGCCCACAGCAATGCTGTGATTGTGTGCGATAGATCCGTGTCGTCTGGCTGAAAGTCAGGATTCATTGGATTTTAGGCACGCTGAGCCGATTTGTCAACGCACATTCGCTGGCTTTCGCGGTTCACTCAAGCCAAGGCTCGATGCGCGTCAGCTGAAGCCGCGGCGCCTTCTCCCAGTTCACCCGCAAGGTGAAGCGCACTCTGTCCCCGGGCGAAAACGGCGAGAGGTCAATGTCCGGTGCTGGAGGAAAGGGCATGGTCATCCCCGGCATGCCGGTTTCGTAGCCCTCCTCGTTGATCCAGTTCGGGATCGCCTGGTGCAAGATCAGGAGCTGTTTCGAAGGATCCTCGGGGTCCGGCAACTGGCGGAGGATGCCGTGGACAATGTAGGTGTGCACATCGGGGTCCGGGCTCTGTGCCAGCTCCCCAGTGTCGGAACAACCGTGGAGCAGAGCCGCTAAGCTCGCAATCACGAGCCACAAGGAGCAGTTGGCCAGCACGGTGAGTTGGCGCCACGGGCAGATGGGGTGGGCGGGAAATGGGCTCATCGGTGACTCCGGGGGTTGACCGTCCGGCGTGGCTCATGGAATCGGCTGCAAGGTTTCCTTGGCTCGGCTGGCTGCGCATTCTATACTCAGCCTTCACCAACCGCGCGCGGCTCCGGTTCGCACGATACCCACATTTCCATGACTCGCCCCATGCCGTCGGCGCCACGGAGGAACCATGAGCAATACCATCCTGCTCGCTGATGACAGCGTGACGATTCAGAAGGTCACCGAGTTGACCTTCATGGACAGTGACTTCGAGGTGGTCGCGGTCAGCAACGGCGACGACGCTCTTGCTCGACTCGCCACGGTCAATCCCGATCTGGTCATCGCGGATGTGCACATGCCAGGGGCGGACGGCTACGAGGTTTGTCGACGAACCAAAGAGTACAACTCCGCGATCCCCGTCTTGCTGGTGGCGGGCATGTTTGAACCTTTTGACGAGGGCGAGGCGAGCCGCTGTGGAGCCGATGGCCACCTCAAGAAACCCTTCGATGCCCAAGAACTTCTAGCCCTAGTCCAGCGCCTACACGCCGAGCGCGGAGCCGACGAAACCAACCAGCTGGACGAAGCCCCCACCGCGAAGACTGAAGCTACACCCACGCCCGTCGACGAAACCAGTGAACTGGTGGATGCGGCCGAGGAGACTTCAGGGCCCGTCTGGGGCAACCTGGAAACCGAAGCCCCAGAGATGGCGGGTTCATCCACCATGGAAGCGACAAAGGGAGGGGCGGCCGAATCGCTAACCACGGGAGGGCCCGCGGGCGGTGACTTGAGCGAAGAAGCGGATGAAGATACCAGCGAGGATCGCCCGTTTGGCACCCTCATTACACCGACCGTCCAGGCGATGACCAAAGGCGCCGCCGATGGAGCCGTTGGTGAAGTTCCAGAGGAGCCTTTTGGCACCATGATCACTCCCCCCGCCGCGACACTGGCTTCCCCTTCCTCCACGGGTAAAATCCCCTTGAGCGATGACGACATCGACAGGATCGCCCGGCGGATCGTCGATCTCCTCGGTGATCAACCGGTTCGCGAGGTTGCCTGGGAAGTGATCCCGGATCTGGCCGAGGTAGTGGTCAAGGAACGCATTCGCCAACTCGAAGCGCAAGCCGAGGGCTGATCCTCCGAGCTAGGCCACGGAGCTGGGACGCGTCTGGCGAGTTGCATCGCCCGGGTAACGCGGCGAAAAGGTCAACATTGAGCGCTCACCGCACAAGATCGCGGTGCTTTGGTCGCCGCCCAGCGACGAGGCCCATGGAACCCCGAAAGGTCGGTTGAAGCTAGAGCATGGACAAGCAATTCGATCCCCAGAGTTACGAGGCCGATTGGCAGCGACGTTGGGCGCAAGCCGGCCATTTTAAGCCATCGCCCGGGAATGATGGCGAGGGTGAGCCAGCCCCGAGCTTCTGCATCATGATCCCGCCCCCGAACATCACGGGCAAGTTGCACATGGGCCATGCGTTGCAATCGTCCCTGCAAGACCTCTTGACCCGCTGGCGGCGGATGCGCGGCGAGAATTCGCTGTGGCTCCCCGGCACCGACCACGCCGGCATCGCCACCCAGATGATGGTCGAGCGCCAGCTCGTCTCCGAAGGGGTAAGCCGCCAAGAGCTGGGGCGCGAGAAGTTTCTAGAGCGTGTGTGGAGCTGGAAAGAGGAATACCAGGGCAATATTCGCCGCCAACTCGACCAGCTCGGCGCCAGCTGTGACTGGAGCCGGGAGCGTTTCACCCTCGATGAGGAACTCTCCAAGGCGGTTCGCCACGCCTTCGTCACCCTCTACCGCGAGGGGCTGATCTCCCGCGACGACTACATGGTCAACTGGTCGCCGAAGCTCAACACCGCCGTCTCGGATCTCGAAGTCGAGATGCGTACCGTCCAAGGCAAGCTCTACCACCTGGCCTACCCGATCGAGGGCAGCGACGAGCGGGTCGTGGTCGCCACCACTCGCCCCGAGACGATGCTCGGCGACACCGGGATCGCCCTCCATCCCGAGGATGAGCGCTACCGGCACCTGCTCGAGAAGCATGCGATCTTGCCTTTGGTCGGACGCAAGCTGCGCTTTGTGGCCGACGAGGTGGTGGATCTCGAGTTCGGTACCGGCCTGGTGAAAGTCACTCCGGCCCACGATCCCAATGACTTCGAGATCGGCCGGCGCCACGATCTACCCCAGATCCAAGTGATCTCTCCCGACGGCACGATGAGCGAAGCGGCGGGGGAGTTCGCCGGCCTCGACCGCTTCGAGGCGCGCAAACAAATCGTCGAGCGACTGCAAGCCGAGGGCTACCTGGTCAAAGTCGAAGAGCACACGCACAACGTGGGCCATTGTCAGCGCAGCGAGGTACCGATCGAACCGCTGGTTTCGACCCAGTGGTTCTGCGATGTCTCGACCATGGCCCAGCGGGCGCTGGAAGCGGTGCGCGACGGCGAGTTGAAGCTGGTTCCAGACCTCTGGGGCAAGACCTGGGAACACTGGCTCGCGAACATCAAGCCGTGGTGCGTGTCGCGTCAACTCTGGTGGGGCCATCGGATCCCGGCCTGGTACAACGAGGCCGGCGAGTTCTTCGTCGCCGAGAGCGAAGAGGAAGCCCAACGGCTCGCCGGGACCAGCCAACTCACCCAAGACGCGGATGTCCTCGACACCTGGTTCTCCTCGGGACTCTGGCCCTTCTCGACCCTCGGTTGGCCGCGAGACAGCGCCGATCTGAAGAGCTTCTACCCGACCGACATTCTGATTACCGGCTACGACATCCTGTTCTTCTGGGTGGCGCGGATGACCATGTTCGGCTTGCATTTCACCGATCAGGTTCCCTTCCATACCGTCCACTTGACCCAGCTCATCCGCGCCGCGGACGGGCAGAAAATGTCGAAGACCAAAGGTAACGTGGTCGACCCGGCGGTTCTGGTCGAGGAATACGGAGCGGACGCGCTGCGCTTCTATCTCACCTCGATGGACACCCCGGGCCGCGACATCAACCTCAATGCCGAGCAGCTAGCCGGCTACCGGGCTTTTGGTAACAAGATCTGGAATGCCACCCGGTTCGTCCTCTCGAAGGTCGGTGAGGCCACGATCGCGACCGAGTTGGACGCGGCGCGGTTAGGCGCACCGGAGCGCTGGATCTTGTCGCGCTTGGCGACCACCGCCGACGAGGTGGACGGCCACTTCAAGAGTTTCCGCTTCGACGAAGCCTGCAACCGGCTCTACCACTTCTTCTGGCACGAGCTCTGCGATTGGTACTTGGAGCTCACCAAACCGGTCTTCTCCGGCGAGGCCCAACGCCCCCTGGTGGCCGAGGTGGTGTTGAGCGTCCTCGATCGCTCCTTGCGCCTCCTGCACCCGGTGATGCCGTTCTTGACCGAAGAGCTCTGGCAGCGGCTGCCCGGCCATGCGTCGATCCATCCCACCACCATCATGTTGGCGCCGTACCCGACCGCCGAGGCCGGCTGGCGAGATGCCGAAGTCGAAAAGCGGATGGGGGTGGTGATCGACTTGATCTCGCGGGTGCGCACCATGCGGGCCGATCTCGGAATCACCCCCAAGGAGCGGCCGCGGCTATTCCTGAGCGTCGAAGAAGAGAGCCTCGGATCCTGGGTCGAGGAGCAATTCCCCTTGATCCGCTTTCTCTGCCGGCTCGGCGATGTCGAGTCCGGCACGGCGCCGGCCGGGGCCAGCACCGACCTGGTCTCCGGGGTCCGGCTCGGCCTCTTCGTCCCAGGGCGCGACCTGGCCGCCGAAGAGCGCAAGCGGCTTGAGGCGGAGATCGGTAAGATCGAAGGGGAGATCCGCGGAATCCACGGCAGGCTAGGCAATACCGCCTTCGTCAGCAAGGCGCCGGAGCATGTGGTTGAGGGCAACCGAACTCGCCTAGCCGAACTGGAGAAGCGTCGTGACAACATCTTGACTGGCTTGGAGGCGGTCGCGCGGTAGTGTCTTTTCAACGATACCTAGACGAGATGCGCAGTTTGCGCCAACCCGGATTGGGGAATCTGGTTTTGCTCGAGCAGGTCGGTTCGACCAACCGGCTGGCGCGTCGGATCAGCGAGGAAGGGCTCGAAGAGGGAGTGTGCCCGGACCGCTCCTGGATCGTCGCCCACGAACAGACGCAAGGGCGCGGCCGGCAAGGGCGCTCCTGGGTCAGTCCGCCCGGTGCAGGGGTCTACGCCACTTTGATTCTGCCGCTGAGCGAGTTTCAGGCCTCGGCCCCGTCGGCCGAGGAGGCGCCGCCGTTGACCACCCTGCCGCTGTTGACCGCCGTAGCCATCTGCCAGGCGGTCGACAACCGCTGCGATCTGGCCCCCTGCCGGCTCCAGTGGCCCAACGACCTGATCGTCGATCGAGCCAAGCTCGGCGGCGTTTTGATTGAGATCCTGGGCACCGACGACGAGCGGATCGCCCTGGTTGGCTTCGGAGTCAACTACCTCGCTGAGGCCACCAGCGACCTCGACCGATCGACCAGCGGCCTGTGTAGCCATTGCTCCCAACCACCCAGTTTGGCGGAACTAACTTGGGAGCTGTTGAGCGCGGTGAACCGCGAGCTGAGCCACTTCGGCGACACCTCCCGGGCCATCGCTGGCTACCAGAAGCTGAGCGCTCACCGTCCCGGAGAGAGGTTGCGTTGCCGCATCGGCGAGCGCCATGTCGAGGGCCTCTTCAAGGGCTTCGATGAGCGCGGCTTCTTGCGCCTGGAGGTGGCCGGCGAAGAGCGGTTATTGGCCGCGGGTGAGGTGAGCGAGCCTTGAGCGCCCCGGTATCCACTACGGACGGGTTGCTGATCGTGGTCGACGTCGGCAACACCAATACCGTTTTTGGCGTCTATCGCGGCGAGGAGCTGATCGAGGTCTTTCGCCTCTCCACCGAGAGGCAACGCACCGCTGACGAGTACTCCGCGCTCCTTCTTCCCCTTTTCGACCAGGCTGGCCTCGAACCCTCGCAAGCCCAGGGAGTGGTGATTTCCTCGGTGGTTCCTCCGCTCCATCCCACCCTGGAGCAGCTGGCTCGGCGTATGTTCGGGCAGGAACCCTTGCTGATCGAACCCGGCGTCAAGACCGGAATGCCAATTCGCTACGACAACCCGACCGAAGTCGGAGCCGACCGCATCGTCAATAGCGTGGCGGCGATCGAGCGCTACGGCGCTCCGGTGGTGGTGGTGGATTTCGGAACTGCCACCACCTTCGATATTGTCAACCGAGCCGGTGAGTACGTCGGCGGCATTATCGCTCCGGGCATCGGCATTTCCGCCGAGGCGTTGTTCGCCCAGGCTTCGCGCCTCTATCGGGTCGACGTGCGAAAACCGCCGGAGTTGATCGGGCGCAACACGGCGGGAGCGATGCAAGCAGGCATCTACTACGGCTACATCGGGTTGGTCGATGGAATCCTCGAACGGTTGCTCGGCGAGGTGACGGGACTCGAACAGATCGTCGCCACCGGGGGCCAAGCCCAACTGATCGCCTCCGGGTCGCGGTTCATCCGCACGGTGGACCCACAACTGACTTTGATTGGCCTGAAGAAGATCTATGAACGCAATCGACCCCGACCCTGACGCCGAGGAGCGTTCCGCCGGAGCCCACCGCTACTTTCGCGCCATCGAGGATCGATTCATCAGTCTGCGCGGAGCGCCGCTGTTGCTCTCGCCCGCCGACCATCTGGTAGCCCGCACGTGGTTTGCCAACGGCATTCCCTTCGTAGTCGTGGCGCGCGCGCTCGAAGGGGTCTTCGCGCGGCGGCGCGAACGCGGTGCCAGCGGCAAAGTCTCCAGCTTGCGCTACTGTCGGTCGGCGGTCGAGAAAGAATGGAAGCGAGTTTCGCGGTTGCAAGCGGCCGACATTCGCGCCCCGGCATCGGGAGCTGAGGAGCCAGGACTGGAGATCGCGGCCCGCCTGGCCGCCCTCGGCGCGCGCCTTCCCGAGTCGTTGCCCGGTGGCCAAGCCTGGGCGCGGCGGCTCTCCGCCTTGGGTGGAGATGCCGAGGGCGTTGAGAACCAGCTGGCGACCCTCGACGACGAACTCATCGAGGCGGTGGCGAGCGCCATGACAAGCTCCGAACGGCAAGAGCTGACAGCGGCGGTGGAGAAGGCACTGCGCGCCCTCGCGCCAAGACTGACCAGCGAGCAACTTCAGGTTGCCAGCCAGCAGCTCCACAAACAGCTCCTTCGCCAGCGCTTCGATCTACCGCTGCTCACCCTCTTCGAGAGTTGAAGCGTTGGCCCTCAATGACCTACAGCACCCAGGCATAGCCTACTTTGACGAAGATCGCCCGGTCCGTCTGGGTCAGGTCGATTTGGTCGTCGCCTCGATAGGTGTCTGAATAGCCGACGAAGATGACCGTCCTGGGATTGAGCTTGTAGGAGCCCAACAACTGGGTGAAGAGACGATCTGTCTGCGGGGCGACGCTGGCCGGGTCACTGAACAGTTCGACCGACCGGCTAATGTCGGTGTTTTGCAGGATCACCCGAGCGAAGGTCCGCAAGTTGAACTGGTAGGTCAAGCGCAGTTGGCTGAGGTTGGCGGTAAAGAGAGTCCCGCCATCCACATCGAGCTTCTCGTAGGTGTGGCGCAGGTTGGCGCGCAGGTGGCGACCGAAGTTGTAGGTCACGTTCGGTTCGATTCGAAACCGGTTCGCCGGCCTCGTATTGCCAAAGTCGATGGCGTCGCCGCCGGTGGTGAACAGGCCGAGCCAGAGGTTGCCGGTGGGGCGAACTTCCAGCCAGTTGAAGTAGAAAGTCTGTGAGAATTCGGTGCCGTTGAAGAACTTGTCGCGAATTCCGCCGCCGACGCTAATCTGCGACTGGAGAGGGCCGCTGATGTTGAGATTCATCTCCGCTTCGCGCTCGAGCTCTTGGCCAGTCGAATCGGTGGTGACGTCATAGTCACCTCCAAGCCGAATGTTGGTGTACCAGTCGTCCTCTTCCCCCCACCAGATGTGGGCCAAGCCCGCGACCCACTGATCGAAACCGACTTGTGAGATGAAGCCCATATCGGCGCGAAAATCCGGGCCGATATCTCGATAGCGGCCCCAGGCTTGCCAATTCCTCGACCGGTGGTTGAAGTCGGCACGCAGCGCACGATCGTCGAAGGATCCTTGCGGCTGACC